>JAUNQM010000168.1:0-3514 GCA_030536165.1 Prevotellaceae bacterium
ACGGGTCTCTTCTCAGGACGTCTGCCTCTCGTATTCTTCACAAACATGCCTACAAACTCAGGTATGGTTAAGTCACGTATCACTACTACAACAACTGATTTCAAGGAGAACTTCGACAAGAACCTCGGTATGGCAAGCGGTCAGTATCCATCAATAGCTGCACTTGTTGAGAAGGTTCAGGGCTTAGGTTACCCTTCAGACATCAAGCCAGAAGATGGCTCAAAGCAGTCAACAATCAATGCCGTAAGCTCTGACTTCAAGATGCCACAGGTTTGGAAGACTTCTATCGCTGTTGACTACCAGTTGCCAGTAAGTTTCCCACTCACTGTAACAGGCGAATTTATCTACAACAAGAATATTAACGCTACATACGTTTCTGACTGGTCAATACCTAATGTAGGCGGTTTCGCTCGTTTCAATGGAGTTGATAATCGTCCTATCTATCCTGATAACTACCGTAACGGAATGCCTCAGGCATATGTTCTTGAGAACACAAGCAAGGGTTATGGTTGGTCTGCTAACGTAACAGTTAACGCACAGCCTACAGAGTGGTTGAGCCTCATGGCTGCTTACACTCACGTAGTAAACAAGGAACTCACAGGTATGCCAGGTTCTGATGCATCGGCTGTATTCCAGGGAGTTTCAACTGTAGAAGGTCCTAGTAAGCTCAAACTCCACAACTCACAGTTTGTAACTCCTGACCGCCTCGTTGCTTCTGCGACAGCTCACGATAAGAGTGGAAACCACTATAGCTTGATTTATGAAGCATGGCGCGGTGGTTACAACTACTCTTACATGCTTGCAAACGATATGAACGGTGACGGTTACAACTACGATGCACTCTACATCCCAACAGACAAGGAGGTTGCTGACAATCAGTTCCGCTTCGCTTCTGACAATGACCGCGATCGCTTCATGGCATACGTTCATAACAATGACTATCTGAAGAATCATCAGGGTGAATATGCTGAGGCTTACAGCCTTTACTCTCCATGGGTACACCGCATTGACTTCGGTTACAAGCACGACTTCAAGTTTGCTGTTAAGAACACAATGCACACACTGCAGCTCAGCTTCGACATCAAGAACGTACTTAACCTCTTCAATTCAAGCTGGGGTGTAAGCAAATACCTCAACCCAGAGATTGGTTCAGACCCACGCGTCCTCAAGTATGAAGGTCACGATGCAGATGGATACGCAGTATTCTCTACTCCTTCTTCTATCAATGGCGACACTAAGACTTTCACACTCAACCACGGTATTGGTCAGTGCTGGTATGCATCAATTGGTATCAAGTATATTTTCAACTAATTTAATTCCAAAGGTAATATGAAACTAAGATATTTTATTCCATGTTTAATGGCTCTGGTAGCAGTTGTTGCAACAAGCTGCTCTGACGACAATGACCCAACATACCTCGACGACCTCAAGGTCTCTACTTCTTTTGTGTCAATACCTGAGGAAGGTGGTTCAGCTACTGTTACAGTTAATGCAAAGGCTGACTGGTACATCACATGCTGCGACACTTGTAAGATTTTCAACCACGACCACATGACTAAGGGCAAGGCAAGCAATTACCTTTCTTGGCTCAATATTGACAAGACTTCTGGTCAGGCTGGTGAGAATACAGTAACTTTCTCTGCTGAAAAGTATTTAGGCGGACATGAGGGAACTGTTTACCTCCATAGCGGTGATGACGTTCAGATTATCAACATCACTCAGGGTATCGTAGCAGTTTCTGAGGCAACTTGTGCAGAAGTGCTTGCAGGTCCTGATGGCAAATTGTTCCGCGTTACAGGTACTTGTACTTCAATCGCAAATACAACATACGGAAACTGGTATCTCAACGATGGTACAGGCGAAGTGTATATCTACGGAACTCTCGACGCTAAAGGCCAGACAAAGAACTTCCTTAGCCTTGGCATCGAAGAAGGCGACGTTGTAACTGTTGAGGGTCCTAAGACTACTTACGGAACAACTGTAGAACTTGTTGATGTCACAGTCGTAAACATCCAGAAGTCTCTCCTCAAGGTTGACTCAGTCAAGGAAGAAAGCTTCCCTGTTGAAGGTGGCGACATCACTGTTTATCTCACTTGCAAGGGTGAAGGTCTCTATGTAGATATGCAGGAGGAATTTAAGGAATGGCTTTCTATCACGTCAATCACTGGCGGAACAAACCCTACTGTCAAGCTCCATGCCGATGCTAACCCTGCAGGAGATCGTGGCGCAGTCGTTGAATTCAAGACCACAAAGGACGGTAAGGAATACGTAAAGACAGTAGAACTCAATCAGGCAGGTGCTATCGTTAACGCAACAGTTGCCGACTTCCTCGCAGCTCCAGAAGGTGCAACTCAGTATCGTCTGACAGGTGTTATCACAAGCGTTGCTAAGGCTGACTACGGTAACTTCAACATCCGTGACTATACTGGCGAAGCATACGTATATGGACTTGGTAGTAAGGGTGACTTCGAGAAACTTGGTTTGAAGGTTGGTGACGTCGTAACAGTTGCTGGTCAGCGTTCTTCATATAAGGGCTCTCCTCAGATGGCAAGCGGACAGTATGAAAACCACATACCTGTAACAGCTGTTTCAATTGCAGAGTTCAACAAGCTCCCTGATGATGCTGACACATACTATATGGTATCAGGTGCTATCACAACTATTGATAATGCAACATACGGCAACTGCCATATTAAGGACGAAGCAGGCGACGAACTTTATGTCTATGGTTGCTATCCAGGTTGGGGCGCAACAGGCGACTTCCGCAAGAACTACTTTGCTACAGCTGGTATTGTCGTAGGCGACTTGCTTACAGTTATCGGTACAAAGACCACTTACGGCTCAACAATCGAACTTGCTAACGGTATTTACTTCAGCCACGTTCCAGCAAACAAATAAACCTTTAATAGCATAAACATTTAATCCTGTCCTCACCACGAGGGCAGGATTTTTTTGTGCTATTCCTTTTGTTTCTTGTAATTGTTTTTTGTATATACAATATAAATGATTATCTTTGCAGTAACAAACTATAATATCACCTATATGGCTATGAAAAATCTCAAATCATTATTCCTTCTGTGCCTCCTTTCTATGGCATGCATTAGTGTGAATGCGCAAGGCTTTCATCCTTGCGATACAAACCATGACGGCACTGTTGATGTGTCAGACATCACATGCCTTGCCACTTATATCCTGACAGGCAAACTTCCTTACAATCTTGATCCGCAGGACACTATGGAACCTGTTGATCTCGGTTTGCCTTCTGGTCTGAATTGGGCAACTTGCAACATTGGCGCAGACAAACCTGAAGCCCATGGTGACTACTTTGCTTGGGGCGAGACTGAAACCAAAGACTCTTATAGTGAGACTAATTATAAGTGGTGGGATACAGGTTCTCACAAGATTATTAAGTACACTCTAATATCTGGTGAGAACTATATTGTTGACGTACCTGACTACAAGGCTACACTCGAAAGTGAAGATGATGTTGCTCAGGTAAAGTGGGGAGGCAAAT
>JAUNQM010000168.1:3524-5611 GCA_030536165.1 Prevotellaceae bacterium
GACTGTAGTGAACTCATGAATTATTGCTCATGGTCTCAAACTACGCAGAATGGTGTGGAAGGATTCCTGATAATGGGACAAAATGGCAATTCCATTTTCTTGCCTTTTACTGGATATAGAAGCAACGAAGACCTCATAGATTCTAATAGTGCATACTATTGGACAAGTTCAAGAAGTAATCAATCTAGTGAATATGCATACTACTACTCTAGCAATTCTGGCTATAGAAACATATCTCGCTCTTTTGGATGTGTCGTACGTCCTGTATTTATGCCAAACGCTACATCTATTTCTATTTCTCCAGCTAGCATGGAATTGCTTGAAGGAGATCAGGGTGCTCCATCTTATGGCGTACAACCTTCTGGGGCAGACCAGACTGTGACGTGGACATCAACTAATCCGTCGGTAGCCACTGTGTCCGAATTAGGCCTTATCACAGGCATTTCACAAGGCAAGGCTACAATAATAGCTGTCACGAAAGATGGAGGCTTTGTTGCTACTTGTGAAGTTGAGGTAAAGCGAGGTATAAAAACGGTCGGTATATATGAATTCATCAATGCTGGCGAAGGAACGAGACAGTATCGCATAACAGGCATTATTAACGAATTTACTGGAACGGAGCATGGCAAGTTCTATCTGAAGGACGGTACGGGCGAGATTTATGTAGATGGTCTTGGCAATGAAAGTGACTTGGAGAAGTTAGGCTTAAAAGAAGGCGACATCATTACCGTTGTTGGTGAGCGTGGCTCAAACAATGGAGTGCCGCAGATGAACAATGGACAGTATGAAAGCCACAAGCCTGTAACCGACATCTCTATAGGCGACTTTAATAATTTGCCTGACGGCCAGGATACTTACTATATGGTAACTGGAGAGATAACCAGGATTTTGAACACAAAATACGGAAACTACTACATCAAGGATGAAGCAGGTGACGAATTGTATATTTATGGCTGCCAGCCAGGTTGGTATGTTGAAGGGAGATACATAACGGACTTCATTGCTGATGATAATTTCGAGGTAGGCGACCGTGTCGTACTCATTGGCACAAAATCTTCATACGCAAGCGTAGTGGAAATGATAGATGCCGTTTGTTTCCGCCATATAAAACCAACAGAACCAGGCAAACCTGAGGCCGTTGACCTTGGGTTATCTGTGAAGTGGGCAAATTGCAACGTTGGTGCAGACAGTCCAGAAGGCTATGGTGACTACTTTGCATGGGGCGAAACTAAACCTAAAGATGATTACTCTTGGGACACATATTTCGACCGTAACAGTGAAGGCGGTTTCATGCGCTATGATGTGTCGAAGAGCAATCTCGTCCTGTTTCCAGAAGACGATGCAGCTTACGTGAACTGGGGTAGCGATTGGCGTATGCCTACTTTAGAAGAACAGAAAGAACTCATTGAAAATTGCAAATGGGAATTGACAACTCAAAATGGTGTGAAAGGCTATAAGGTGACGTCAAAGACAAATAACAATTATATTTTCTTACCACAAGCAGGTATGCGCGTGAACAATTGGGAAACCTCTTACCCTGGCTCAAGAGGATGTTATTGGTCAAGTACCTTTGACACAGGTAGTTCATCAAATGCATATTATATGATTACTCAGAATACGGGCAAGTCTTGGGGCTATGAACAGCGCAGGGTCGGTTATTCAGTTCGCCCAGTCTTCAATGGTAGCTCCAATTAATTTGGTATTTTGGACCGTTAACATCCAATCCTGTCCTCGACCGCGAGAGGGCAGGATTTTTTTTGCGTTTTCTAATGGTCTTGACACCTTATTTATAAAACGCGCGCGCACGCACGATGAGCCGGAATCGAGAAAAAGTCCTGCATTTCGCGAAATATTTTCTATAGCGACTATACTACTGATGTGATGATTTTGTAAGAGAGTCTTATATCAGTATTATTGTTAGTGCTTTATACATGATGTGTGTGAGAGACCTCGGAGAGGTCTTACATTAGTAACTGCGGGTCGAAGACCTGCAGATAGCAAAGCCTAAACCAACCTTCGACCCTACCTAACGGGGTCGTACTATATTCGTACCATTATTGAAAGTGCGACCCATTCAGGGTCGATTT
>JAUNQM010000009.1 GCA_030536165.1 Prevotellaceae bacterium
GGGGAGGGGTTAGGGGAGGGCAAAAACCGCATAACCGTACAACCGCAAAACCGTATAATGAAAAGAAGGAGCAGTGCGATAGCGACGACGTTCTCCTTAGTAAGTATTTCAAAAAAGCCATTTGCCAAGTCGTCGGAATGGCACAAAATGATGTTATGAAAACAGCAAAATGGAAGTGGGTATTTATGCTTTGCGCCCTTATGTCTGCATTTGCCGGCACAGTAAAAGCAGAGAACATTGAATTTGGCGACATTACGTATTTCTTTTATGTTTTAGATGAAGACGCAAAGACGGCTTATTGGGCAGGCGTTGATAGTCTTCCAGAGAAAATTGTTATCCCTGAAAAGGTGACTTTTGAAAATGGCATAACCTATACCGTGGCATCTGTTAAGGCAGGTCCTTTCTATAGTCATGGGACGGTGCAGAGCGTTGAAGTCCCTGCTACAGTTACAAGCTACGACACTCATGCGTTTCAAGGTCTTTGGATCAAGACGTTGACATGCTACAATCCAGATCCTGTATATTCATCTAACTATCAGATATTCTCAACTAATGTAGAAGGATATTGGGATGTGACGATTGACGACATTAACCGCTATTCAAACGGCAACTACGAAAACACCGTTCTTTACGTGCCATTCGGTTCGGGACTTTATTATAGCCGCTCTTCTCCATGGAAGAAGTTTAAGAACATCAAGGAGGGTATCGGCAATCGTACGTTACAGCAGCCTGTATTCTCTGTCAATAGTGGCACTTACGACAACAAGTTCTCGCTCACAATCACTAATCCTAACGGCAAAGGTACAATCTATTACTATGTAAGTGGCGAAGGCTTTTACAATCCAGAAGTGCAAGAATATAATGGCTCTATTGACATCAACAAGAGTTGCAAAGTGACAGCGTGGATATCAAATGGTAGCAACTGCTGCGACGCACTTACTATGATATACGATGTAAACAGCGTTTCTGTACTGGTTCAAGGCATTGAGGTGTCTGATAAGAACAAAGACGACGTGCTTGGCGACAAGGGAAGCGTATCGTTCAACAATGCAACAGCAACACTCACCCTCAATGGTGCATACATAGATGCTGCCGTAAATAAAGCAAATTATGGCATCGAAACCAACGGTGGCGATTTTAATATTAAGGTATTAGGCACAAACTATGTAAACGGCGGTATCATTTTCAATGCAACCGGACAGAATGGCGACGGACTCACAATGACTATTGAAGGTGACGCCAAGGCAGGCAACTCAAAGCTCTACATCAATCAAGCTGACTATGAAGGCATCTACGCATATCTTTCAAATGTACGCATCATTGATTGCGAACTCATAATCAGAAACGTAGGCACCGGTATCACGATGAAGGCATCAGCAAAGCTTGGCGGAAACTTAGATGTTGAAAATGCGACAGTAAGAATCAATGCTAACGAATCGGCAATGACAGGTGTCTATTACCTCAATCTCGGCAAGGGCATAAGCATCATCGAGCCTGTAGGGGCTGTGTTCGCTCAAGGATATGGGAATATCCTTGTAGATGACAAAGTACAATCAAGTGTGCTTATTGGGCCAGAAGGGACTCCAACAGGTATTTCCGACATAAAGACCGATGGCAGCAAGCATACTATCTACGACCTCAGCGGACGAGCACTGAAGCAGACAAAGGCTGCTGGCATTTACGTTGTAGATGGCAGAAAGGTGGTTATCAGATAAAGTGTAATCATCTGAAATATGACCGTAATAGGCAAAAGCGGAGCGGCATCATGGTGATTAGACCATTGGTGCCGCTCTGTGGTTTTATGGTTATCAAATCTTAATCAGCTCATTCTTGATGGCGTAGATTACGATATAAGGTATCTTTTCCCCACCCCTCGTCCATGCTTTTACCCATCTCCTAATATTGACGGACATGCCTTCTAACAATATTGCAGGATATCTCTGTTTATAATCCGTTTAGCTGATTATGTAAAATAAATAATTTTATTTGCATAATCAAAATAAAAGTTATAACTTTGCCCCCACATTGACAATAATAGAAAAATGACAGCTACTATCAACCCATTTATAGTATATGGACATATTCCGGAAGAGTACTTCTGTGACAGAAAAGAAGAGTCTGAAAAACTCATGCGGTACCTGACAAATCAGCAGAACGTAGTTCTTTCTGCTGAAAGGCGAATGGGAAAGACAAAGTTAGTAGATTATGTGTTTGACAAGCCTGAAATCAGAGACGCATACATAACTATCTCTATTGACATACTTGAAACATCTAATCTCAGCGAGTTTGTATTCTCATTAGGAAATGCTGTCTTCACAAGAGTGGCCAGACGAAGTGAACGTCTGATGAAGTTATTCCCAATGGTCATGAAATCCCTTCAAGCATCATTCGGATATGATCCGATACATAGTACGCCTACGTTTGACATTAAGCTGGGTGATCTTGTTCGACCAGAATACACCCTGAAAGAAATTTTTGAATACCTTGATAAGACGGATAAAAGATGTTTGCTCGTAATTGACGAATTTCAGCAAATCACAAACTATCCGGAGAAAAACGTCGAGGCGTTACTGCGTACATATATGCAGCAAACAAGAAATGCAAATTTCGTGTTTGCTGGCAGCCAACGCAGGATAATGAGTGAGATGTTTGGCTCAGAGAAGAGACCGTTCTTCAATAGTGCACGCCAGATTGACCTTGAGCCAATAGCATTGAGTGTGTATAAAGAGTTTGTGCGTCATCTGTTCAATATTAATGATAAGAACATTGAAGATAGTGCGATAGAAATTGTTTACGATACGTTCATGGGGGTAACTCTCTATAATCAGCAGATAATGAATGATGCGTTCGACCGCACTCCCCACGGAGAGACTTGTTCCAAGGATATTGCCGATATGCTGATTGACAACTTTATAGCCGAGAACGACAAACGCATTAGAGAGTTGCTGCAGTTTGTTCCTGAACAGCAAAAAGCCGTTTTGTATGCTATTGCTCAAGATGAACCGGTAAAAGCTGTTACCTCTGGCATGTTCGTAAAAAGGCACAGGCTAAAATCTCCAAGTGCAGTTCAAGCAGCAATAAAAGCTTTGATGAGATCAGATATTATAACCCGCAAAGATGGTCTCTACAAAATTTCCGATTCCCTTATGTATCTGTGGATAAAAAGAAATGTTCAATCGTAATTGTCAGGATATAAATACGAATTGAACGATGAAGGGTATTGCTATGATAATAACACCCTAAATGGGAGAGCCGAGTGCAGTGATTAATGCACGTAAGAGGAGCACTTTCGTGGTATAAAAGGAATCCATTGCAATGCATAGATGACTCCATCACAACATCACAAATACGCAAGTTTGTACCGTTGAACGAAATGTGTACGACAATACTAAATTAATAGAATATCTATAGTCTCTTAATACTTTGAACCATAAAACTATAAAAATATGAAAAGAATCATTCTCGCTATCTTGTTTGCTTTTATTTGCTGCTATTCACAGGCTCAACGACCGTGGACTTTTTGGTACTGGATGTATGGCGCCGTGAGCGATGAAGGCATTCGCGCCGACCTGCAAGCCATGAAAGACGTGGGCATAAGTGGCTTTTACTTAATGCCAATAAAGGATTCTAAGGTAGGGCCGCAGTATGGTGGAACGTGCGACCAGTTGACGCCTGAATGGTGGAAACGCATCGACACTGTTTATAGAGTGGCTGATAGTCTTCACCTTGAAATGGGAATACATTTCAGTGATGGATTTGCTCTCGGTGGTGGACCGTGGATTACTGAGGATGAATCAATGCAGAAAGTCGGTTGTACGGAGGCTTATGTAAAGGGCGGAAAGAAGGCTGATTTTAGTTCATATTGCAACCATCGCAATCATATTGTTACTTTTGCTGTGCGTGACAAATATGCTGATGAAATCGATAAAAAACCACAATCGTCGGTGGAATTTCCATTCTCTTCAAAGACTCCTTGCGACGTAATTTTCGACTATGGTGAAGATTTTACTGCTCGAAGTGTTACAATCGTTACAGGTGGTAACAATATTCAGGCTCATAATTGGAAGGTTTATGCTTCGGAAGATGGTAAAAATTATCGATTCCTGCGTGATATTTCTCCTGCACGACGTGGATGGCAAGATACGGGAATACAGTCGTCATATTCTCTCCCAGCAGTCAAGGCGAGATATTATAAGTTCTCTTGGAATCCTGAAGGCAGCGACCCTGGATCGGAGGATTTGGACGCAGCGAAATGGAAACCGAATCTGAAGGTTGCCGACATACAGTTGTCTGCACGCCCAGTGATAGACAACTGGCAGGCGAAAAACGGCAGTGTATGGCGTGTGGCAGAGGAAAATGACTTTAATGATAAGGACTGCTACTTGCAATCAAATGAAATAATTGAATTGCGGAAAGGCGAGAAACTTCGTCTGCCAAAGGGAGATTGGAGGATTGTTGAGTTCTACCACGAGACAACAGGACTAACCAATGCCACAGGTGGAGGCGGGAAAGGACTGGAATGCGACAAGTTCTCTCGTGGTGCTATTGATAAACAGTTTAGCAACTGGTTTGCACAAATCTACAACCGAGTACCAAAAGATGTGGCGCAGAGAGTGCTTACACGCCTACATGTTGACAGTTGGGAGTGCGGCTCACAAAACTGGAGCAAGAATTTTGCATCTGAGTTCAAGGCTCGCCGAGGCTATGACTTAAAGTCGTGGATGCCTTTGTACGTGGGTATTCCTATGGTTTCGAAGGAGAAATCCGAGGCTGTGCTGCGCGATATAAGGCTTACGATTGCAGAGTTGATTGATGAGATTTTCTTTGATGAGGTGGAGAAACTCGCACGGAAAACAGGTGTAAAACTATCGTGTGAATGCGTCTCGCCGACAATGGTCAGCGATGGAATGCTGCATTATAAGCATGCCGACTATCCGATGGGAGAGTTCTGGCTCAACTCGCCAACCCACGACAAACCTAACGATATGCTCGATGCCATCAGCGGTGCACATGTCTATGGGAAGAACATAGTGCAGGCGGAAGCCTTCACAGACGTGCGTGCAACGTGGGACGAGACGCCTGCAATGCTAAAACCAGTGCTTGACCGTGCGTTCTGCATGGGCATAAACAGCATCGTGTTCCACGTAAACACACACAATCCGTATATGGATCGCCAGCCAGGCATGACGCTCGATGGCATAGGGACATTCTTCCAACGCGACAACACTTGGTGGAAGGAAATGAAGGCTTTCGATCAATACATCTTCCTCTGTCAAGGGAGGTTACAGAGTGGAAGTCCTGTTGTCGATATTGCCGTATATACAGGTGACGAAGTGCCACGACGCGCTTTGTTGCCTGAGAGAATTGTCACATCGCTTCCAGGGCTGTTTGGAAATAAGCTCATAGAGCAGGAAAGTCGCCGACTGGCAAATGAAGGTCTGCCGCTCGAAGTGTCGCCTGTTGGGGTTACGCATACGAAGAACATGACAAAGATAGACATGTTCACAAACCCACTTCACGGCTATAAATACGATTCTTTCAACCATGATGCACTGAAAGATGCGCATGTTGAGGGAGGCGAACTCGTGACTAAGGGTGGTATGAGATACAAGGTTTTGGTCGTACCTCAAGTTCATAAACTCAATCCAAATAACATAAACACCTGCAACGAAGAAATAGAACGCCTGAAGGCAGAGGGCTTGAAGGTGATTGAGACACCGTGGAACGAAGCAGACTTGACTTCACTCGGTATAGAACGAGATGCAGAGTTGCCTGAAGGTCTTGACTTTGTGCATCGCACGACAAAGGGTGAAGACAACTATTTTGTTAGCAACCTAACTGAAAATCCTATCACATTCTCGCCTAAGTTCAGAGCAAAAGGACGCTATATATATATAATGTATCCGACGCTGAATCGCGGTTTTGCTTGTCCGCAGACGCTTACACTCAAAGCTCACGAGTCGGTGATTTTCATCATTCGCGATGAAGAATTAGATAGCGAGACCTATCTCCCAACCCGTGAAGATGCCGATATTTCGCTTGGAGACTGGGAGGTTTCGTTTGAAAAGACGGGCAAAAACATGCGGATTAACAAGCTGTTTGACTGGACGGAACAGCCAGATGCAGAGACTAAATACTATTCCGGCCATGCAACATACACCACGACTTTCAATTATGCAGGCGACATCCGTCCGATTGTGATAAGTCTTGGACGTGTCTGCGACGTGGCAACTGTCTATCTGAATGGCGAGAAGTGCGGCACCGCATGGACAGAACCATACGAAGTTGAACTTACACAAGAACTGCGTGAAGGTAAGAACGAACTGAAGATAGAGGTGGTAAATACATGGGCAAACGCCTTGCTTGGTAGCGATTTAGGCACGCCTCCGTATGAAAATATATGGACTAACGGCAAATATCGTCGTGCTGAAAAAAACCTCCTCCCAGCAGGTCTCATTGGGCCGATAGACTTAAAATGGAAGAAATGAGTATAGGTGTAGGTTATTAGGTTTAGTTTTATCGATTCTATAATCTTAGTAACATGATTTATGCATTGTAAAAATTTTTTGCGAACCTTGATGAGCGAAGTTTTTAGAATTAAATGCTTATAAACGTTAAAAAAAGTAAAAAAGGAGTTTGTATTCGGTAAAATATCACTACCTTTGCACCCGCTTTTAACAAAACAAACAAAAACATTATGTATTTAGATCAAAAAAAGAAAGAAGAAATCTTTGGACAGTACGGAAAGTCTAACTCTGATACTGGTTCTGCAGAGAGCCAGATAGCATTGTTCTCATACCGTATTTCCCATTTGACGGAACACCTTAAGGCTAACCGTAAAGATTATACTACAGCAAGAAGCCTTACTAAGTTGGTCGGCAAGCGTCGTGCTTTGCTTAACTACCTCTACGCTCACGACATCGAGCGTTACCGTGCAATCGTTAAGGCTCTTGGTCTGCGTCGATAATCTCTTCGCAAACAAATTCAAAAAAGGATGTACACAATCGTGCATCCTTTTTTTGTGCAAGCGCAATGAAAGAGTCTATAAAAAAGTCGGAAAAAACAGGACAAAAATCGATTTTTGGCTCATATTTGCATTGGATATCGGTACATGGAATGTTGCGTTAGAAGTTGCTTTGTGGCATGTTTCATTATGTGTTGAGTTTCTTGTTCTTTATCTTACCTCTCCACACCTTAGGTGTTCAAGTCGTCATACCTTAGATGTTTCTGCCTTCACACCTAAGGTGTTACTACCCCTCACACCTAAGGTGTGAAAAGCTAAACACCTCAGGTGTGAAAAGCAAGGGTTAATTTTTACCGAATCTGCGTATGAATTTATGCCCGCTTAACGTAGTGAAATGAGGGCGTGGGATGATTTTTTACGGCATTTTGGTGTGGAAATGGATTTTATTTATTATATTTGTAGCCTAAAACTAAGCATTGAATGAAACGAATCGCGTTATTTCTTACATGTACATTATGCGTTGTCATGAACTCCGTGGCTTACGATATCGTGGTGGAATCGGGCAAAAATGTATATGACGCCCTACAAACGGTGCGTAATTTGCGGAGATTGGGTAATACGACCGAGGCATATAATATTATCCTCAGCGGTGGGACTTACGTCCTCGACGAACCGCTTGTACTTCGCCCTGAGGATGGAGGTGCGTCGCCAGCAGGAAGTCTTACGATAAAGAGCGCAGAAGGTGCTCAGGCTATAATCAGTGGTGCTGCAACGATTACCAACTGGAAGCGTGAAGGCAAACTTTGGGTCAGCACTCCGCAAGGAAGAGCGTGCTTTGCATCGCCAATCCGACAGCTGTGGGTAAATGGGAAGAAAGCTGTCCGCGCAACGCAATTTGGGGAGTATAAACTCGACAGAATGGCCGATTTCAACGCGATAAATCGCACAATAACTATCCCAACACCGAAGAATATAAAACAACTTAAAAAGGCTGCACGGCTTGAAATGCTCGTGCATCAGCGTTGGGCTATTGCCATACTCCGCGTTAAGGAGATGAAAGAACTCACTGATGGAAACACTGAGGTGACGTTCCTTGAGCCTGAAAGTCACCTTGAGTTTTTGCATCCGTGGCCTCAACCTATCATAAACGGCGAGAAAGGAAGTTCGTCGTATTGCCTTCAGAATGCTCTCTGCCTACTCGACGAGCCAGGAGAATGGTATGAAGACGAGGCGGGGAAAATCTATTACTATCCGCTCGATGGCGAAGACATGAAGACTGCCGACGTGAAAGTTGCACGCCTTGAACGACTGCTTTCCATCGAAGGTTCGCCGCTGGCAAAGGTCTGCAACATAAATATCGAAGGCATAACTTTTGAATATGCGGCATGGAACAGACCTAACACAAAAGGGCACGTGACGCTGCAAGGCGGTTTTGCCATCACCGAGGCTTACAAACTGAAAGATGCAGGTCTGCCGTGGAATCCTAACCTTGAAAACCAGGCTTGGATTGAGCGTCCCGATGCTGCGGTAAGGGCTGAGTGGTGCGAAGGTATAAGGTTCAGCAACTGCACGTTCCGCCACCTTGCTGCTACAGGTCTTGACTTCCGCACAGGCGTGAAAAAATCGCAGATTGACGGCAACACCCTCACCGACATAGGCGGCACGGCTATCATGGCAGGTTCGTTTGCAGAAGGTGCGACGGAGGTTCACAATCCGCTCACAATATCAAACGAAGAATATACTGAGGACATACGCATAGCAAATAATACCATCAGCGATGCTACCAATGAAGACTGGGGAGCCGTAGGCATAGGGGCTGGATATGTGAGACATACCACGATTGAAGGCAACGATGTCAGCCATGTAAACTATTCCGGCATCTGCGTAGGATGGGGATGGACGGCGCACGATACAGGTATGCGCGACAACCATATAGATAATAATAAGGTGCGCGACTTCGCGCGTATGCTCTACGATGCAGGCGGTATCTATACGCTTAGCAATCAACCGGAATCGACCATCAAGGGCAATACAATTGAAGATTTGTGCGACTCACCTTACGCAACCAATGACCGTGGCTTCTATATCTATCTCGATGAAGCTACCGACGGCTACACAATAAGCAACAATAAATGCACACAGCAGAAGTTTGGCGACAACAAGCCAGGACCGAAAGTTGTGTGGAAGTAGTTGTAAAAGTGATAGAGACTATATAAAGGTCGGCTCTATAAATTGAGTCTTGCTATTTTTAGTACGACCCCGTTAGGGTCGAAGGTTGGCTTGGGCTATGTTGTCCGCAGGTCTTCGACACTGCGGTTCTTGCGCTCCAGTTGGTGCTCAGGCGCAAGTGGAGTCCCAATGTAAGACCTCGTTGAGGTCTGGGTTCACGAATTAATAGAATCTATATAAAAAACTAACATACAATGCAAATTACAAACTACCATCTGTTTGATTTCATGGACTTCGACCCAGAGTTGAAGCGAGATGAATCTCTTTGGAAAGCCTATCGTCCGCTGAAGGTGTATGAAAAGAATGGCGATATCTATATCGACATCCCATTCCAGAAGCAAGCGCTAAGCAATGAGATGAGTGCCGACACTGATTTCAAGAAGGAAATTTACACACTCGTGCTTAGACAGTATGGCGATAAGATATTGCGAGTTTTTGCCGATTTCACCGAGGAATATGGAGGAATGAGTGATAAATCGGAAATGCTGCAATACAGCAAGGCAATGGAGCGACAGCCTCTATCGGTAGTCAAGTTAGGCTCAGAGGAAAAGGATGCTTCCGACGGATGGATTATCCATTCAAAAGATGGAAAGAAACGTGCGGTGATAAACATTCGCGAGCCACGTCTTGACCGATGGAGCGACCTGCTTCCAGACCCACAAGAGACGCTCGACCTGCGACTCTTCCCTGATGGTAAGAAAGAAATAAGACTCGCTGCATACGACCATTTCTCACCACCAAGATATGATGCCCTGCCACTTGCTTTCTGCAAGATGGATGGCAAGAACGAGCGGGCAACACTTTCGTTTGAGTGCAAGCATGATGAATGTTTCGTGGGTACGGGTGAGCGTTTTACAAAGATGGACTTGTCGGGACAGACGTTCTTCCTAAAGAACCAAGACGGACAAGGCGTAAACAACCGTCGCACGTACAAGAATATACCTTTCTACATTTCGAGCAAGATGTATGGATGCTTCTATCACACATCGTCTTACTGCAAACTATCACTTGCAGGGCAAAGCACACGCTCGGTACAGTTCCTCAGCAATCAGGCATGCATCGACGCATTCCTCATAGGCGGTAACAGCATTGAGGAGATAGTGAAAGGCTATAGAGACATCACTGGCTACCCATCTATGCCTCCGCTTTGGAGTTTCGGAGTATGGATGAGCCGAATGACATACTTTTCAGCCGACGAGGTAAACGGCATCTGCCAAAGACTGAGGAAAGAACACTATCCATGCGACGTCATACACCTCGACACAGGATGGTTCAAGACCGACTGGCTCTGTGAATGGAAGTTTAATGAAGACAGATTCCCAGACCCAAAGGCATTTGTGCAAGACCTTCTTAAACAAGGCTTCAAGGTGTCACTGTGGCAGTTGCCTTATATTGCCGACGATGCCGAGCAGATTGATGAGGCACAAGAAAATGAATATATAGCCCCTTTGACCAAGCGACAAGTGAGCGAAGGCTCGAATTTTTCTTCGCTTGACTACGCAGGTACCATCGACTTCACCTATCCGAAGGCAACTGAATGGTACAAGGGATTGCTGAAGAATCTGCTTGAAATGGGTGTGAAATGTATAAAGACCGACTTTGGTGAGAACATTCACATGGATGCAGAATACAAAGGCATGAAGCCGGAACTGCTGAACAATCTATACGCATTGCTCTATCAAAAAGCTGCTTACGAGGTGACAAAGGATGTTACCGGCGACGGCATAATATGGGCACGAGCAGGATGGACAGGTTGTCAGCGTTACCCTCTCCATTGGGGTGGCGACAGTTGTTCATCATGGGATGGCATGGCTGGTTCGCTCAAGGGAGGCTTGCAGTTCAATCTTTCAGGCTTTGCCTTCTGGAGCCACGATGTGCCAGGCTTCCACACCTTGCCTAACTTCATGAACTCGGTAGTAGATGATGATGTTTATGTGCGTTGGACACAGTTCGGCGTGTTCACATCACATATCCGCTACCACGGAACAAACAAGCGTGAGCCGTGGCATTATCCTAATGTTGCAGACATCGTGAAGAAATGGTGGAATCTGCGATATGCTCTTATACCTTATATAATAAAGGAGAGCGAGAAGGCTACGCGCACTGGATCGACGTTGCTGCAAGCGTTGATTTATCATCACCCTGAAGATAAGGTGTGCTGGCATATCGATGATGAATATTACTTTGGCGATGACTTCCTCGTAGCACCTGTGATGAATAGCGAGAATACACGCGACGTGTATCTTCCGGCAGGTGTATGGGTTGATTTCTTCAATGGCGAGACAATCGTGTCGGAAGGAAAATGGATACACAAGGAAAACATTCCTCTCCAGGTGATGCCTATCTACGTAAGGAAGAATGCAGAAGTTCCATTCTATCCAGAGCATGTTGATAGTACCGACGACATGGATATGAGCAAGATAGAGATAACGAAGTTTGATGAAAACTTCACAGGCTACACTCTTAATTAATAAGTTACAGGATTCATATATATCATAGAGAATATAGAAAAACCAACGTAAATCACAATAATATGAACACTTGGAAAGCCAATCTCGACGAAACCAAGCAACGCTATCTTGACTGGTGGCAGGGCAAGGGGATAATACTCAACATGTGGGAGCACTTTCAGGAAGGTGTGACTCCGCATGCCGATATCCCTATGCCAAGACCAGCAAAAGACAATAACCAGCGGTGGTTCGACCCAGTTTGGCGAGCAGAATACCTCGACTGGTATGTTTCCCACAGCTGCCTCAAAGCAGATATGCTTCCTGTTGCCAACACTCAGTTAGGCCCAGGCTCGCTTGCTGCTATTCTTGGGGCAAGATATGAGGGTGGTGACGACACAATTTGGATTCATCCTGATCCAGAATATACCGATGAATTCGACTTAAATCCGAATCATCCTAACTTTATTCTCCATAAAGAACTGTTGAAAGCGTGCAAGCAAAAGGCGCAAGGTCATTACTATGTCGGCATGCCCGACCTTATGGAAGGACTCGACGTGCTGGCAGCGATGAAGGGAACAGACAAGGTGCTTCTCGACCTTGCCTTGCAACCAGAGACTGTAGAGCGGCAGATGCAGAAGATTAACGACATCTATTTCCGTGTGTTCAATGAGTTGTATGACATTATACGCGAAGGTGATGAGATGGCGTTCTGCTATTTCTCTGCATGGGCTCCTGACCGCATGACAAAGTTGCAATGCGACATCTCGACGATGATAAGCACCGACGACTATCGCCGTTTCGTGCAGCCGTTTATACGCGAACAATGCCAGAAGATACCTTACACCCTCTATCATCTTGACGGTGTAGGCGCAATGCATCATCTGCCAGCATTGCTTGAGATAGAAGAGCTCAATGCTATACAGTGGACACCAGGCGTAGGAGAACCGCAAGGAGGCTCTGAAAAGTGGTATGGGCTCTATCGCAAGATACTCGATGGCGGCAAGAGCATTATGGCTTGTCACCTCACAGTCGATGAAATAAAACCATTATTAAATAACATTGGAACCGAAGGCGTACACCTTGAAGTGGATTTCCAAAACGAAAAAGAAGTAGAAGAAGCTATGAAGATTATCGAAAGTTTTAAGCATCACGATTGCTGCTGCAATTCTGGCAGTGCAGAGAAAGAAGGTCTCCTCTCACCTCAAATCAGTTGTATTGAGAAGGAAATGGACAAGCGAATACTTGTTCTTGATGGTGCGCAAGGCACTACTATCCAGCAATACAAACTCACGGAAGAACAATATCGAGGTAGAAGTTTTGCCGATTTCAACGGGACATTGAAGGGTTGCAACGATCTTCTCAACATTACAAATCCAAGTGTCTGCGCCGATGTTCATCGTCGTTTCTGCGAAGCTGGTGCCGACATCATCACCACTCACACATTCAACGCGCAACGTATCTCGCTCGGTGGATTCAATATGGGCGACAAAGTTCACGACATCAACATCGCCGCTTGTGCTATTGCCAAAGCAGTTGCAGGACTTTACTCCACTCCAGAGAAACCTGTATTTGTTGCCGGAGGTGTAGGTCCTACATCAAAATGTGTTTCTATTGGCGACATCACAAAAGCAGAACTCTTTGACGCATATTACGAGCAAATATCTGCCCTTGTGGAAGGTGGCGTTGACTGTATGCTCGTCGAGACTATCTTTGATGTTGAGAATGCACGTATTGCACTCGAAGCATTCAAGAAGACAGGCAGCAAGATACCTTTTATCATGAGTTTTACCATCAAGGACCCTAAGGGATTCAACATGCTCGGCCAAGACCTCTTGAAGTTTATGATAAGCATGAAGGATGAGCCTGTGATGGCTGTTGGACTCAACTGTTCGCTTGGTGCAGAGCAGATGATGCCATTCCTCCGCAATATAGCAGCCAACGTTCCTCAGCGCGTCATAGCATTCCCTAATGCAGGTCTGCCTAATAAGGATGGAAAGTACGAGCAGACGCCAAAGATTATGCAAAAGGTGATATGGCCGCTTATCGACGAACATCTTGTGAATATCATTGGTGGATGTTGCGGAACTGACGACACTCATATACACGAGATAGCAAAACTCGTAAAGGTTGATGATGGTATCTTCGTCTCTCCACGTGGAAAGGTCGCCGTTAGCGAAAACCCACAACCAATAACCCACAGCCATCAACCACCAACCCTCTCTTCGAGTCAATAGTCAAAGGAAAGGCTCCTGAAGCTATCGAAGCCACAAGGCAGTATGTTACCGACGGAATCGACCCTCAAGAGATTATCAACACCAAGATGGTTCCTGCAATGAGCGAAGTAGGACGCCAGTTTGAAGAAGGTACAGCTTTCGTGCCACAGTTGCTGATGGCAGCACGCGCTATGAAGGCAGCGCTCGAAATACTGAAACCACTCATGGCAGGTAAGGAAACGGCAGCACTCGGACGTGTTGTAATTGGCACTGTCAAGGGCGACCTTCACGACATAGGCAAGAACCTTGTGGCATCAATGCTTGAAGGCTGCGGATTTGAAGTCTTCAACATAGGCGTCGATGTTACCGCTGAGAAGTTTATCGACGAAGTCAAAGCCCACGATGCTGATATTATCTGCATGAGTGCATTGCTCACCACCACCATGACCTACATGAAAGAAATCATCAAGGCAGTTGAGGATGCAGGAATCAGAGACAAGGTAAAGATAATGATAGGCGGAGCACCTGTCACTGAGGAATTCTCGGCAGAGATACATGCCGACGGCTATAGCGATAATGCCAATTCAGCCGTTGCATTGGCAAAGAAACTCATGAATATCGAAAAATAATGGTCAGAAAAGTTCAATTTGCACCCACTCAAATACAACAGGATGGACATAACGGGAGGACTCATCCAATGTTGTTAACCACTCTCCCACTATTGAAAAACTATGAAAAAACTATTTGCACTTGTAGCAACCATTTGCTTGATTTCTTGCGCCGGTTCTTCAGACAAAGTGGCTGAAACCTACTTCAAGGCTGTTGTTTCACAGCAGGTGAGCAATCCTGACAAATCTCTCGTAGTTGTGGCTCCACTTCCCACAGATTCTCTCAGAAATGCCGTAGTTGAAAGCTTGTCCAAGGCGATACAGAGAGACGAAAACGAAATTGCTGTCATTGACAAAGATCCACAATGGATTGAAAGATATGGTTCAACAAACGGACTGGGAGTTGAAGCTTATAGGAAAGTGATTACAGACAGAATAGACAGCATAAATGCCTTGATTGAAACGGTAAAGACAAAGGAATTCCCTGCATACTATCTTTGCAGCTACAATGGTAAAAATTATATGTACGTTGCCACAGAAGATGCAGCAAATGCCGACGACTTCAAGTCTTTTTCTATCCTCGTACGAACCATAACAGATGATTTGAAAGCTGGGAAATAACAATCAGAAAAGAGCCTTTCGAGGCTCTTTTTTTTTGCCCGAAACGAATAATCTCGAGTAGGTCATAAGAATTTTTGTATATTATGCCGAGGAGTTGAAAGAGAGAGATACGTTTGTCCCGCAGGTCTGCGACACTGCGGTTAACAAAGTTCGACCTCTTTGAGGTCGCCAACCATCACAGAACCTTGATCTCTAAAGGCCATACTATACCAAAGTGTGCCCTCCCTAAGGTCGCCAACCATACAACGCAAACGCATAGAACAGGCCACTGCAAGGTCTTACATTGTCTCTCCATCTCTCCCTGTAGATGAGAGTCTGATTCCCTCCCTACGGGGGAGGGTTAGGGAGGGGCTATTCGCAGACCTGCGGATAGCAATGTCCTCCACCTCATTCGACCCCAACGGGTAGGGTGCTCAAAATTGGTAACAAAAACGATGCTGAAAAAAGTTCCGAAGGAACGAAAGATTATAGGATAGGGCGGCAGCCCTATCTCGTCGAAGCACACCAACCTAAAGTGCCGTAGGCACGATAGAAAAAAACATCTGTTCTGCTGCGCTTACAGCGCTTTAGTCTTGTGAATGTCACAAAGATAGCGCTTACGCGCTATCCTGTGTTCCGTCGCACTTTCAGTGCTTATTTTGAGCACGCTACCCAACGGGGTCGTACTAAAAAAGCTATAGTCCATAGGAAAATCGTAAGCATTCGATAAACTACAAGCACTAATACCTATATGATACTGTTACAGCGACTATCAACCCCATGAAGTGATAGCCGCTGTAACTTTAGTATATAGGAAAGTCCTTTTTTAATGTGCTGTCGTAGGGGCTTTGCCTATAACTACATTCGTCTTGCCCGTCACGTCGGCTTGGTTTCCACCGCCATAGACGTTGCCAGAGATGTTGACACCTGACGGCTTAGGGTCTGTGTCTATCTCTGCTCCTTCCTTCTCTATATGATGATTAGTACCCTGTGTACCAATCATCACATTTGTGTTTCCTACCACGTCGGCAGCATTACCACCGCCAAAGACCTCGCCTATGCTACCGAGTTTGTCGGTATTGAGATAAGGCTTTGCTGCGTCTTCTTCGCAGAGCATGCCAGGAATCTCGTCAATGATAACATTGGTTGTACCTACCATCTTTGCAGTAGAACCATAACCTCCACCAAACACCTTGCCGATGTGTGTACATGAGATTACCTCTAATATAGGGTTTTCATACTTAGGCGTACCAGTTGTTATTGGATTCTTGTCACTATCGTATCCATATACAGAGTATGCTGCCTGGTTGCCGCCGCAATAGAGTTCATCGATGATTACTGGGTTACAACCAGTTTCATCAATGCTGACCTTAATTTTCCCATTGATACATCCACCGAGGTTGTTGCCACCGAACACTTTATTGAAGTGGCCGCTTGAAATAATCAGATGAATGTCCGCATGCTTATCAGGAGAACCCATATCAGCGGCCTTTGCACCTCCATAGATTTCTGTAAGTGCTTCAACACAACCGAGGTTGAACGTTATGCCTTCTCCTACGAATGCTGCCTGGTTGCCTGAGCCATAGACTTCCTTAATCTTGAGGGAACACTGTTCCGCTCCCTCTTCTCCGCATTTGCGTCCATCGAGAGTGAGCTTGACTTTACCCTTAATATTACCCTTAGTGTTGCTTCCGCCGAAGATACCACCGCCACTTGTACACTCTGTTTCTTCTGTATTCCATGTACCGATAGTTCCACCATATACATTCAACACGGCATCGCCAGAAGCTTCAGAATCTTCATTATCATCTCGATCATAACCTATCTGTGCACCATTAGGATTACCTGTTGTCGGATTTAGATTCACACCGTTACCACCACCAAAGACGTTGCCTTTTATAGTACCACCCCATACTGTAGTATTGGTAGAATATACTGGGGCAGCATTACCGCCTCCATAGAGGTCGCCTTCAATGATTGTACCACAGTTTCGAATAGTAACCGTAGGGTCGCCTTCAACTGCAGCAAGGTCACCACCACCAAAGACGTTTCCAGTTATATCAACAGCATATTCACCCCACTTGCCGATGTTGACAGTAGAATTACCTATCACTACTGCTTGCTTACCGTAACCGCCACCAAAGACACTTCCTTTTATAAGTCCGTTTTCAATATTGACAGTAGGGTTACCTGTGTATGAGGCAATGTTACCAGCGCCATATATACTACCAAGCTCATTGTTGCATGCTGCCGTTGCCTCGTTTTGGTTTACTGTCACGGTGATTGTTCCAGCGATGCTTCCACTTGTGTTGTTTCCGCCAAAGACCGTACCGATACGTCCACCGGAAATATTGAGGTTGATGCTATTGTTAATGTCTGCAGCATTGGCACCGCCATAGAGAGTTCCGATGCCTTCACCTTCACCACCCGTGCAAATCACGTTGATGGTACCAGCATTACCTGCAGCTTCGTTACCGCCGCCATAGACTTCAGTAATGTGCATAGGACAAGAAGTTGTAGCTTTTTCAATTGTGAAATTAACATCACCTTCGATATTGCCCATACTGTTACTTCCAGCGAAAACCTTGTCTATTGTGCCACCTGTAACTGTAAGTGCAACGTTACCGCCTTCACCGCCATTCTTCTTTATGTTAGCTCCCACTGAAGCGGTCTTATCTCCGTGACCGCCGCCGAAGACCATGCCTGTTCCTGATGTCAGAACCTTGCTTCCTTCTTCTCCTGTCCAGATACCAATCGTACCACCATTAATAGCGACAGCTGTATTTGTCACGTCGGCAGCATTACCACCACCATAGACGTTGCCTATGACTGTATTGCACTTATTGATGACATTGACATTAGTAGTTCCTACTACGTTACCTGCATCACCACCGCCATAGACATCGCCATCGATTGTAACGGTCTTGCCTGTTGTTGTAGTACCGATGGTCACGTTAGGATTGCCCGTTACTTGTCCTTTCGTGCGGTCGTTAGCATCACCTTTACCACCACCGAACACGTTGCCTGTGATATGACCGTTAAGTATTTCAACCGTAGGCCCCTGGCTCAGTGTTGCAAGGTTTCCACCACCGAAGACGTTACCTATCTCCATGCCACAAGCCGAACCGTTATCATCCACGGTCACCTTAACCGTACCGGAGATAGTTCCGCTATTGTTATTACCACCAAAGACGTTATCTATATGGCCAGATACAATCTTCAGATCAATATCGCCCGTCACGTTTGCTTGGTTAGCACCGCCATAGACGGCACCAATATGTTCAGCACAGCCGATGGTAATTTCGCCTACATTCGACGCAGCTTTGTTTCCACCGCCATATACGTTATCTATATCTATAGGGCAAGCTGCGCTTGCACCTTCAGCTTGTGCATTAACATTAACGCTGATAGTTCCGCCAATAGTACCATTTGTGTTAGAACCGCCATACACATCCCCAATAGTACCACCATAAATTTTGACACTTGTTCCACCCGGCGTTACATTAGCCTCCTTCACCTGACCATTACCACCGCCAAAGACGTTGCCAATCTTGTTACCACCCCAAATAGTAACATCCGTAGCAGCAACAGCAGCAGCATTACCTCCACCATATACATATTCAATACTATTGTCGCAATTGTGAACCGTAACCGTTGGATAACCATTTCCGTAAGTATAGTTAGCATTATTACCACCACCGAAAACAGAGAACAAAGCATATTCACCTTCCGATGGAGCTGAGTTCGTGCCGTAGATATCGACAGTAACACTGCTCTGCGGTGCGCCATTGATGTTATTTGCGCCATATACAGCACCAGAACCGTTAGCGCCATTCTCATCAGTCTTCATCACGCTACCGCCATAAACCTTCACTGCTACAGGACCATAGACATTAGCTGCCACACTATTACTACCCAATGCACCACCATAGAGTGAACCATGAATATAACCAGCGTTCATCGTTACATTGGTGTGGTAGGTCGTGGTAGCTGCTGTACCATTGACGCTTCCAAGTGCCGAACCACCATATACGTCGCCATAAACCACAACCCCTTCAGCATCGCGAGCAGAATTAGTCTTACCAAGAGTAATGTCAACATCTTTAGTGACGATAGTATTTTGACCATAGCCACCACCGTGGATGTTGGCTGTTTTCTCCGTAGTTCCAACTTGCCCACCATTTATTTGCATAGTTACGGACCCCGAGAGAGTTCCAGAACTATTAGATCCTCCATAAATACCCGTTTCCACAAGGCCGCCAGTCATGTATATCTTGGCAGAGCCACCTTTGTTTTGGCGCGCACCACCATATACGCCACCTTGTATGTCATCTGTTGACTCGCTATTCCCCGCAATAGTTCCTCCTGTAATATAAATAGTTGATGTTGCTTCTGTGTATCCGTACGCACCTCCACCGTAAACACCACGTTCAATAAAGACATCATCAGCCACAACTACGTTTGTACCATTTGACACCTGTCCTAATGTTACAGTAGAAGATGAGCTATAGCCACATCCAGCACCATATAAATTTCCTCCACTAGCAGCGTCTATTCTTTGATTATTCCCATTACTATTTAATGAGAACTTACCTCCTGCGTAAATATATGTAGTACCACTTACAATTCCGTTGCCACTTGTAACAAATCCATTGGCTCCACCAACAATCCAACCTTGAACTGTACCTCCTGTAAAAATAAACCTTTTATCTCCGTTAGAGTTATACGTTGCCCCTCCTCCAAAAATACAACCTTGAACCGTGCCACCTTTCATTCGAATGTCCAAATTAATACCAGTGCTATTCGATTTGTCCATACCACCACCGATATGACCTAATATACCACCTTCAATTTCTAATCTACGGTAGCCTTTTTCAGCGTTATTTGTTCCGGCGTCCCATAAATACAAACAATAACTACTAGAACTTGCTGTGGTAGGTCGGTATGCAGTTGTAGTAAATCTACCACTTTTTATAACCATAATACTTAATTCGTTATTGGTAGCATCACGCAGGTTGTTTTGTTGAGCTTTTATTAAGCGCATTACACCTGAAAAATTAAGATTATCGTTATTGTTGTTGGCTCTATCATAATCATTTCCAAATGTCACATGTTGCTTTAATATGGAAGATGGTCTATTATTGTAACCTATGTATTGGCTATATGCGCCACTTTCAATCTTTAAAACTTGATTAACAACACCTGTTTGATTAGTTCCATAAAGATCTCTTATGGTTCCCGTCATTGTCACCCCCCTGCCAATTATAAAGTTTCTTCCATAGGTATCGATTGCGTTACCTGGATTCCATGTAACATATTCTAATTTGGTCATATAGCTCCCTTTACCTGTAGCGGTATTATCAGCAGGAGTCACTGCTCCGCCAATTGTATTAGTATATGATGTTGAGCCGTCTGGCTCAACGCCTGTGATAGTTACCGGATATGTTGGAGACAGTGCATTACAATTAGCATTAATTACACAAAAGTTTGTCTCGTACGTACCATCCTTAAAGTCGGTACTTGAAACATTTTTGCCACCACGTTTTACAATAGCCTGTGTCCATGTTGTCTCAAACACGATTTCTGCAGAAGTACAATTTACGCTTGGATATGGAAGATCTACGAATGTAATATTCGCATCAAGAGGAAGTGTTTGCCCATTGCTGTAGCCATTAATATATTCGCCACCGCTAACAATCTTCCATCCTGCAAATCCATAGAAAACCTTGCTGCCACCTGTGCCTGTTGAAGGACGCACACTGAATGGATTAGATATAACCTGATAAGGATATTGCGTTGAAACAGAACCTTCCTCTAGAGTCTTGTAATAGATAAAAGAAGTTTGATCTTCACCGGTTTTTGCCGACACTTTTACGTCAGTAGTACTATTGGGAACATTGTTCACAGCCTTATATGTAATCTTCACATTTCTTGGATTAGGACTATAAAGTTTACCCAAGTAATTCGTGTTGTAATTCCCGCCATCAACTTTGTCGGCATCATCTTTATCTGTATCCACACCAGCATAATACGTCCAAGTATGGTCCTCGTAGTCGTTGAGGGTAACAACACCACCGCTGACACCTGATTCTACCTTGTACTGCTCTGATGCGACATCTGATGCCACATATTCCTCTCCGCCAGTGATAATGGCCTTGACGGTACCCATGTTAGTAACAGTGAATGGGCTATTATAAGTTGCACTACTAGCGGTAGGTGTGCTGCCGTCTGTCGTATAATGGATATTTCCTACACTGTTAGGATTTGTAATAGTAACGAGACCAGCATCGCTTATAGAAATAACAGGGGCAGATAAGAATTTGGGATTTCTGAAAGTTATTTCGTATGTAGCAACTTCAGTTTCTCCTGTCGTTGTATATATGGCTGTACATTTTAATGTCGCAGTTTGGGATGAAGTCGTAATTAAAGTGTTATATGAAACAACACCTGTAGAGCTATTTACGGTTGCGTAAGTTTCATCTATTCCTTCAAGACTCCAAGAATAGGTAATACCCGTAGTTATTGTTGTAGGTGGTGTAGCAATGGATGTTCCTGAAGCATTATAATAATGATTTGCATTATC
>JAUNQM010000169.1 GCA_030536165.1 Prevotellaceae bacterium
GGCCCGACGCTGATGAGCACGTCCCAAAGGAAACTGCCTTTTTTATTCTCGTAGTTTATCTTACCGTTGAACTTGCCTTTCTCGGTCTGGGCATTGAGAAACGACTCAACTTTCTCGGCACTTCCAAACTCAACAGTGACGAATGGGTCAGGCCCGACTTGCTTGGCACTCTGCTTGAAAATGTCGCGCACATGTTCTGCCTTGACATACATTCGCAGTGTCTTCTCGTCGTTGTTGATGACAACCTTATTGGCATAGCCTTTCGTCACGAATGTCTTGAAATCAGAGTAATCGGCTGATTTCTGCATACCCGTGGCGGAGTCTTGCGAATTTGTTGCCCAGAGGAAGATAAGTATTACTACTATTATGCCGTAAATCCAATTGAGATTGAACTTTGGCATATTGTTCTTGTTGTCGTTAGGATTATTGTTCTTTTGTTCATCCATATTCTGGGTTCAGGATTTTTACGTTATTAATATATGAATTAGTCATTTTGCCGTTTGGACTTCCAAACAACTAAACGACTAAACAACTTACCCTCGAAAAAATGTATATTATTCCACATCAGGAATTCTTTTCAGCTTTGCGTCTTCCCATAGGTGCTCGAGGTCATAATATTCGCGCACATCAGGTAGGAAGATATGAACCATGACGTCAGTATAGTCCATTGCCACCCACTGGCAACTCTCAAGACCTATGACATGTGTAGGTTTCTCGCCAGCCTTGAGTGCAAACTCGCTGATAGAGTCAGTGATAGCTTCGACCTGTGAAGGCGAACCACCTTGCGCTATGATAAAGTAGTTGCAAATAGAGCCTTCAATCTTACGCAAATCAACAACTACGATGTTAGAACCTTTTTTCTCTTGAATACCTTCTGTGATAACTGTTACTAAACTTTTCTTTCCCACTATTCTATAATATCTTTGTTTGAGACGACAAAGTTAGTGTAAATCGGAGACAATACAAAATAAAAAGCAAAGATTTTTATTTTTATTGTTAAGATGCTGCCAAACTTGCGCAAAGCGAAAGACAAAATAAAGCATGAAGTTTTTTCTATCGCTACTATAAACTCCATAACCTCTATACCTTAATATATTATATGCGCGTATGCGTGAACACGTAATATAATATGAAATGTCGAGGCATTCAATTATTCATTACAAGAGCCTTTCGCACATGATGTGTGAAGGGCTGGAATTAGTGTCGCATAGGTAATTAGAACTTACTTTCTGTATTTCTTTATCACGCTGTACGCACGGAAAAGTCCGCGCTCGCCGGCGATGCTGAGGTCGCGGATGCCCTCGTCTGTGCGTCCGTCGAATATCTTCGTGAGCCCTCGATTATAATATGCATCGGCAAGACCTTCGTCAAGCAACAAGGCTTCGTTGTATTGTTCGATTGCCTGTTGGTATTCTTTTGCGGCTGAAAGTGCGTTGGCGCGGTTATAGCAAAGTATTGCTTTGTCCCATGTGTGAAGCGTGCTTTCTGGCTGTGAGAGCAGTGTGGAGTCGATTTTTGCGTCTGGCCTAAGGTCGATATCTGCTTGAATGTTCTGCACTTTACCGCGATATTCGCTCTCATATTGCAGAACTGTGGACTTTTCATCGTCGGCAACTATCAGTTCGTTGTATCGCTCAAGGTCCTCATCGCTGTACATTCGTGTAGGTCGTGCAACCTTTCTGCGTTGGTGTTTGATGCCGAGGTGACGTTCTTGCTGTGACTTCATGAGCGTGAACTCGTCCATTTCAGCTTTGGCAATATCACCCAATCTGCGGTAGCACTGGGCACGATTGTAGAGCCCCATGTAGAAGTCTGGGTAGCGACTTATCACCTTCGAGTAGTCGCGTATTGCACCACGCATGTCGCCAGTGTTTTGCAGAAGCGTGGCACGATTTATCAATGCCTGGAGGTTGTCTGGCTCAAGTTTCAGCACATAATCGAAGTCGAGGATGGCATTGTTGTCGTCGCCCACTTGTGCTCGTAGCAGTCCGCGGTTGTAATGAGCAAAGAAACTGTTAGGATCGAGGCTCAATGCAACGTCGTAGTCTTCAAGGCAGCCGCGCAGTTTGTTCATCTTGTATCTGACCATTGCACGGTTCAGGTACAGTGGCACATACTTAGGAATATAGTGAATGGCTTTGTTGAGCTGCTCTTCAGCGTCTTTCCATTGTTCGTGCGAAATGCTTATCTGGGCACGTGAAGCCCATGCAGGTCCGTTGAATTCGTCGAGTTCGAGGCTCTTGTCCAACGCCTCTGCACCACGCACCGTGTCCTTCTTGAGCATGCATATTTCAGCTTTTATGGCATAGTAGCGAGCATTGTCTTTCCATTTAGAAATCAATGTATCTACCTCACGTTCTGCTTGGTCGTAGTCTTTCTGCTCTATGCGGCAGAGCATTCTGTTGTGCAGCACCGACTGGTTTTCGGGATTGAACGTGAGTGCTTTCTCATAGTCCGTCACGGCTTCTTCGTATCGCTTTTGCTGTATTTTGCAAAGCCCACGCAGTTCGTAGATGTTCTCAATAAAAGGATTGAGCTTTATGGCTTGGTCGCAATCGGCTTCAGCGCCGGCATAGTCGTCGAGGTTGTACTTCGCCAGACCTCTGTAGAACCACGGTTCGTAGAGGTAAGGCTTGGCTGAAATAATCTGGTTGAAGTAGCGTATAGCAAGCACATAGTCTTCATAGTTGAGTGCAACGCGACCTACAACCATCACCTTTTCGGTGTTGATTTGCGCCGTGGCGACGCATATATGTGCGAGCACAACTATGAAGACTATGAGACGTTTCACAGCTAAAGAAACTTTTTCTGTGTGTTATTTTCTTGCGACCTTACACTTGTAATTGCAGCTGACTTGTCCGCGCAGTAATCGGTTGAGCTTTGGCTTTATCAGTTGCTTGCGCAAAGGAGTGATGTGGTCAATGTAGAGTTTTCCCTCCAGATGGTCGAACTCATGCTGCATGACGCGTGCAAGATAGCCTCCTACCCACTCGTCGTGTGGATTAAGGTCTTCATCAATATACTGTACGCGAATCTTTGTCGGGCGCACGACTTTCTCGCTTAGGCCAGGCAAACTTAGGCATCCTTCATCTGATGAATCCTTCTCGTCGCCGAACTCTACAATGTGGGCATTGATAAAGGCATGACGGTAACCGGTATATTCTGGATAGTCCTCAGCAAGAACATTGAGGTCGATGACTACGACTCTCGACTGGCGTCCTACTTGCGGACCTGCAAGACCTACACCGCCAGACTTGTCTAAAGTCTCGTACATGTCATCAATCAATTGTTTAATTTCTGGATCGTCTGCCTTCACATCCTCGGCAACTTTCCTCAGCACTGGCATGCCGTATATATATATAGGTAATATCATAGTCTGTATTATCTTCTCCAAATGACTTGTTGGGCTAATTGTGCATTGTCAATTATGCATTGGACTACATCTGCCTGCTCCTCATATAATCTTCGAGGATTATTGTTGCGGAGATTTCATCGACCAATGCTTTGTTCTGGCGTGCCTTCTTGTGAAGTCCACCGTCAATCATCGCACGGTGGGCAAGAACCGAAGTGAATCTTTCGTCGAAATATTCTACAGGAACCTGTGGCATATTCTTCTTCCATCTGTTCACGAACTCAACAATCCGAGCCTTGTTTTCGCTTGGAGTGCCGTCAGACTGCTTTGGGTCGCCAATGACGATGAGTTCTACATCCTCTTTCTCGATGTAATTCTTCAGGAAGTCGAATAGCTCAAAAGTAGAAACAGTTGCCAATCCTCCGGCGATAATCTTCAGAGGATCGGTAACTGCTAAACCTGTACGCTTCTTTCCGTAATCGATAGAAAGAATTCTTCCCAAGCCTAATTTATTTTACGTTATAGAGCAACCATGCATCTGGATAGTAAGCACGAAGCTTGTCGCGGCTTGATACAGCATCCATCTTGTTGCCGAATGTTGAAGCGATTACGCGGTAAAGGTTGCGGTCAGAGTTGTAAGCCAACTGTGCTGCATAACCCTGTGAACGAAGTTGGTTAACGAGTCCTTCAGCATTAGCCTTCAAACCGAATGAACCTACTACAACGCTGAATGCCTGAAGGCCAGAGCCGTTGAGTACTGAAAGAGACTCCTGGCGTACGTTTACGTTATCGCCATTGTCGTAAGTAGTTGTGTTTGCTGGAGCTACCTGAGTCTGAACTGGAGCTACTACAGTTGTTGTTGGTTCTGCTTCCTGGACCAGTGTTGTCTCCTGTGCCTTAGCTTTTTCGTAAGCCTTCTTGTAAGCGCTTTCACTTGATTTGCAGCTTGTGAAACTGAGTGCGATGCAAAGACCTGCACACAAAACGATGTACTTCTTCATTTTTTCTTTAGTTTTATTTGATTATTACTATTATTACATTCTACGGTGCGAAGTTAAGAAAAAACATCGAGATAAAAGAATATTTTACACATAAAGTTTGTTAAATCGGATAATTTTTTTTGTATTAAAACTTTTTTCACATTAAATGTTTGATTCTTTCGCAAACTTTTCTTACTTTTGCCGCGTTGAACATTTAATTTGAATAATAACATGAAAGGTTTTGGTTATCTCGCAGCATTTCTCGGCGGAGCTGTCGCTGGAGCTGCAATAGGATTGCTCGTTGCGCCTGAAAAGGGTGCTGACACAAGAGTGAAAGTGGGGAGCGCTATCGATGAGTTTATGAAGAAACACAACATCAAGCTCACTCACAAAGAGATGGAAGACTTGGTTGATGACGTGAAGGAAGCTGTAGAAGACGACTTCTAAACCGTTGCCTTACAATGTTATCAAGCGAGAAAAACATTGAGCAGGTTGCACTGCTCATTGAGCGACTGAAGCGGTATCTTGAACTTAAAGGCGAGTACTTTAAGTTCGATGCCGTTGAGAAGATTATCAAGCTGCTGACCGCTTTTGCATCGGCAGCCATACTTCTCGTGCTTTTCTTTACTTTTCTTTTCTACCTTGCATTCGCAGTGGCTTCATGGCTTGCACCATCACTCGGCACTGCGGGAGGTTTCTGTGCAGTGGCAGGTCTCTATTTGTTGCTGTTTATCCTCGTTGTAATCTTCCGCAAGGCATGGATAGAAAGGCCTATACTTCGATTCATAACACGCCTGTTCTTAAACAATTAAGCCATGACAATACGTACACTCGACGACATCAGAGTCAAGAAGGAGAGCATCAATAGCAAGCTCAAGACCAATGAGGCGGAGATTGCTGAATCATGGCGCGGGCTGTTTCATGCGCAGCGTCCATCGAATCGAGGCGAGATGTTTGCGCAGATTATCAGCAATTCGCTTACGGTGTATGACGGCTTTATGCTTGTACGCCGTCTGATGGGACGCAGCTCACGCAGGCGTAGCAAGTGGTTGTTTTGAGAAGCAATCGCTCGCGGCTTTAATCTTTACAGCCCTCGGTTTCAGTTATTTCTGAAGTCGAGGGCTGCTTTTTTAGTCTGTGCTGAATCTTATCGGAACGCACGATGTTGCAAATACATTTACCACACATCCGATTGCCTTTTATAAGTCGTCGCATATACTCGAAAAAAGTTTTGCAAAAC
>JAUNQM010000170.1:0-227 GCA_030536165.1 Prevotellaceae bacterium
AGCTGCGGGTCGTCAGTTGTGGGTTGTCGGTTAACCTATAACCTTAAACCAATAACCTAAAACCGCTAAAACTCTCCATAGTTCCTCGAAGAATATGGGCTATGGAATTTTGCAGGCAATCAATAGTAGAAAAACTACTCGTCCGTTTGCGTCGCTAAAGTCGTCGCATATACTCGCAAAAAGTTTTGCAAAACTTCGGGCAAAGTTTTTCAAAACTTCAGTCAAAG
>JAUNQM010000170.1:237-486 GCA_030536165.1 Prevotellaceae bacterium
TTTTCTGAGTTGATACGACGACTAACAAAGGTACATGCGACAACAAAGTTTCATATAACTAACATGTGGATAAAAAACACCATTCGACCATTGCGAGGAAGCGTTTCACTCACAATGGTCGAATGGCGTTATGCTGTGGTGCGTATATCAGTTCAAGTTGAGGTCGGAGAGTATCTTGTCGGTCGTGCCTTGCTGCGACATAACGTATGTGCCAGCCTTCTTCGCCACATCGTTCTTGTATTCTTCGTC
>JAUNQM010000170.1:496-5544 GCA_030536165.1 Prevotellaceae bacterium
ATCAAGCCCCCACCCGACTTCACGAGTGCTATTGCCTCACGGTATTCCTCATAGTTAGGTCCATAGACTACAGGCTTGTCCCACACCGCTGCTTCAAGCACATTGTGCACTCCAGTACGGTCGAAACCGCCTCCAACAAGCGTAATGTCAGCATAGTTGTAGATTGATGAAAGCAAACCGTAACAGTCGATAATGAGCACATCAGCTGCCGCCAAAGCCTCTGCATCCATGCCTTCGGCCAGAGTATAGCGAATGATTTTGCCTTCACATGCCGCGATAATCTGCGATAGATGTTCTTCTGTAACCACATGAGGGGCGATAATCATCTTCGTGTCTTCGCGCTTGCCATTAAAATAAGGAATGAAAATCGCCTCGTCTCCAGGCCACGAAGACCCTGCAATGAACACCTTGCGCTCGCCATTGCCTATGAACGACTTGACGATAGGAAGTTGCTTTGCAGCATCGCGTATCTGCAACACGCGGTCGAAACGTGTGTCACCTACGATGCTTGTATTGTTGATGCCTATAGATGCCAACAACTGCTGACTTTTTTCGTTCTGCACATAGAGATGGTTGAAGCATTTCAGCGATTTAGAGTATTCCTTTCCGTACCAACGGAAGAACACCTGCCCGTCGCGGAAGATGCTACTGATGCTGTAAACCGGTATGCTGCGATGCTTCAGTGCGTGAAGATAGTTGTACCAGAATTCATACTTGATGAAAAAGGCAATCTCTGGCTTGACCATCGACACAAAGCGACGTGCGTTTCGAGGCGTGTCAAGCGGCAAGTAGCATATCAAGTCAGCTACGTCATAGTCTTTCCTTACCTCGTAGCCCGAAGGAGAAAAGAATGTGAGCAGTATTTTATATTCCGGATGCGACTTCTTGATGCGTTCCATCATAGTGCGTCCTTGCTCAAACTCACCAAGTGAGGCAGCATGGAACCACAGATATCTTGCGTTTGGGTCGAGGTTAGACTTCAAGTAGCCAAAGGCGCGTTTCTCGCCTTTCCACATGGTCGAAACCTTCTGACTGAAGAAGCTCGCAACCCAGACACCTATATAATATAGGTATATTGCTATGTTATATGCGATGCTCATTTTATGTTTTCTATATTCGATAGAACCTTAGCCTTTAGAGTTGTGCTATGGCTGCATTCATTCGTCGGATAGTCTCATCTTTGCCGAGGAAAGCCGACAGTTCGTACATATCAGGGCCTTGTCCCATACCTACGAGAGCCACACGCCATGCATTCCATGGACGCATGCCGCTTGCCTCTGCCCATGCATCAACCTTTGCTTTCATGTTATCAACGGTGAAGTCGTCGATGCCATTGAGTATTTCAACCAACTGACGCATCATGTCGGCAGTGTCTTCTTTCCAGTTCTTGCGCACGAACTTGTCTTCCTTGTCGTAAGTCTCAGGCGCAACAAAGAAGAACTTACACAGCGGCCAAAGGTCGGAAATGAAACTTACGTTGCGTTTCTTCTTATTGCCGTCGGTGTCTTCATACTCAATGACCTTCTGCTTCATCATCTCAACCACCTGTGCCTCACGTTCAGGAGTGCTCTCGATACCATTCTCCTTGAGAATCTTATCGAATGTAGGAGTCCATTCTATTGCAGGAGTATTGAGCAGGTATTGCTGATTGAACCAGATGCCTTTGAGATAATCAAACTTTGCACCTGCCTTAGAGCAACGACCGAGGTCGAAGGCCTCAACGAGTTCTTCGAGCGTGAACATCTCCTGCTCTGTGCCAGGATTCCATCCGAGAAGTGCAAGGAAATTCACAACAGCCTGTGGCAGATATCCCTTCTCACGATAGCCCGAAGAAATCTGACCTGATGCTGGGTCGTGCCATTCTAATGGGAATACAGGGAAACCGAGCTTGTCGCCGTCGCGCTTTGAGAGTTTTCCATTGCCTACTGGCTTGAGAAGCAGCGGCAGGTGTGCGAAGCGTGGCATTGTGTCTGCCCATCCGAATGCCTCATAGAGAAGCACGTGAAGCGGTGCGCTTGGCAACCATTCCTCACCACGGATGACGTGCGTAATCTCCATCAAATGGTCATCAACGATGTTTGCAAGGTGATATGTTGGCAATTCATCAGCACTCTTATAGAGCACCTTATCGTCGAGTATCGATGAGTTGATGCTTACGTCGCCACGGATGATGTCGTTTACATGCACATCCCTACCTGGTTCAATCTTGAAGCGAACCACATACTGAGTTCCGTCGGCAATAAGCTGCTTCACTTCTTCCTCTGACATTGTGAGCGAGTTGCGCATCATGCCGCGTGTTGAAGCATCATACTGGAAGTTCTCTATCGCTTCACGCTTAGCGTTCAGTTCCTCTGGCGTGTCGAAGGCAATGTAAGCCTTGTCTGCATCGAGAAGCTGCTTCACATATTTCTTGTATATATCACGACGCTCGCTTTGGCGATAAGGACCGTGGTCGCCGCCGAAAGTCACACCTTCGTCGAACTTGATGCCTAACCACTTGAAACTTTCAAGTATGTATTCCTCTGCACCTGGCACGAAACGGTTAGAGTCTGTGTCCTCGATGCGGAAAACCAGTTCGCCGCCGTTCTTGCGTGCAAACAGATAGTTGTATAGTGCCGTTCTTACTCCACCTATATGGAGCGGACCTGTAGGGCTTGGCGCAAAGCGTACCCTGACTTTTCTTTCATTCATTGCTTAATATTTTTATAAAATGCTGTGCAAAGGTAATACTTTTTTTTGTATTACGGAAACCGAGACACAAAAAAAAGGGAAGACTCGCGCCTTCCCTTTCCTTATATATATAATAATGTGTATTAGTTACCAAGAATCATACCTGCAACTGTTGTGATGTCAGATACGTCGATTGAACCGTCATTATTTGCATCTGCATTGTCTGCATTGAATACAGGAACTGAGTTGCCGAGGATGTAAGCTGCGATAGTTGTGATGTCAGCTACGTCAACTACAGTATCGTCGTTTGCGTCACCCTTCAAGCCTACAGGACTACCTGTTGTGAGGAATCTGTAACCCTGGAAACCAACCTGTGATGAGTGCTGGAACAGCCAGTAAACCTTACCACCTTCAACCTTTACGTTCAGGTTGCCCCAGAATGGCTGGTTACCTGCACCGATGATGTAAGCATCTTCAGGGTCTGTCTTACCTGCTGCATCGTGGAGGGCCTGGATGTCTTCGTTTGTGAGCCACTTCTTTACGCTTACTGAATCACCCTTTTCTGCGTCCCATACCTTTTCGTTCTGACCATTGATGTAACCTTCAACTTCGTAAGGCATAGCCTTCATAGTCTTGTCATCAACGAAGAATGTACGGCGGTTACCCTTGTTTGCCCAAATCTGGATTGAGAGATAACCATCTACCTTTGGAGCGAACTTGTAGTAGAGACCCATCTGTGGAAGACCGTTTGAACCGTCTGACATGTAGTATGTCCAGTCTGGAGTGAAGAAGTATGTGCCCTGGTTCTCAGAATACTTTCTTGCATAACCCATTACTACTGCTGGGTTACCTGTACCGTTGATGTAAGAGAATGAGATGTCGCCCTGGTTCTTTGCTTCCCACTTAACATCCTTGTAACCTGCTGTCCAGCCTGCGAACTCTGAAGTTTCGTCAGTCTCAACATCGTTAGGATTTGCTGAGCTTACGCCCATACAATCCATGTTTGCTGTGTTGAAGAGTACTACAGAAGTACCGTCAATAACGTTTGTTGCAACGCTGTTTTCATCGATTATAGAAGCAAATTCTGTTGCCATTGTCTTGTCAGCTGTGATTGCTACATATTCCTCTGGAGCACCTGGCATAGCCTGTGGAGTGAATTCGTAACCCTGGAAACCAACCTGTGATGAGTGCTGGAACAACCAGTAAGTCTTGCCAGCTTCAACCATTACGTTAAGGTTGCCCCAGAATGGCTGATTACCTGCACCGATGATGTAAGCATCTTCTGGTTCTGTCTTACCTGCTGCATCGTGGAGAGCCTGGATGTCGTCGTTTGTAAGCCACTTCTTTACGCTTACTGAGTCACCCTTTTCTGCGTCCCATACCTTTTCGTTCTGACCATTGATGTAACCTTCAACTTCGTAAGGCATAGCCTTCATAGTCTTGTCATCAACGAAGAATGTACGGCGGTTACCCTTGTTTGCCCAAATCTGGATTGAGAGATAACCATCTACCTTTGGAGCGAACTTGTAGTAGAGACCCATCTGTGGAAGACCGTTTGAACCGTCTGACATGTAGTATGTCCAGTCTGGAGTGAAGAAGTATGTGCCCTGGTTCTCAGAGTACTTTCTTGCATAACCCATTACAACTGCTGGGTTACCTGTACCGTTGATGTAAGAGAATGAGATGTCACCTTGGTTCTTAGCTTCCCACTTAACATCCTTGTAACCTGCAGTCCAACCTGGGAACTCAGAAGTTTCGTCAGTCTCAACGTCGTTAGGGTTAGCAGAACCTACAGCAACACAAGACATGCTTGCTGTGCTGAAGTTTACAGTTGAGCTACCGTCAACTACGTTTGTTGCAATGCTACTTTCGTCGATTACTGAAGCAAACTCTGTTGCCATAGTCTTGTCAGCAGTAATTGCTACATACTTTTCAGTCTGTGCATTAACAGCAACAACTGCCATCAATGCAACAAATGAAGTAAAGATTTTTTTCATGCTTTTTGTTTTTAAGTTAATAAATAAATGTAATATATTAGTTTTTAATGTGGTTGTTCCCTATAATACGATGCAAAATTACAAAAAGGCAAGCACATAGCTTTTCTTTCAATAGCAGTTTTAATGTTTTTTAACACGATTATCTCACATACAAGAGCGGGCAAACAAAATTTGCACACACAATTACACCTTATTTAATTACGCGCGCACACACGCGATGAGCCATTATGAAACAAAAGTCCTACTTTTTCAAAAAAAATTCTATCTCTACTATAAAAATTTACAAGAACTATCAAAATCCTAACAGAGGACCTTCTAAGGCATATTTCAGCCTTTCACACCTGAGGTGCTACATACGCCACACCTTAGGTGTCAGCACCA
>JAUNQM010000010.1 GCA_030536165.1 Prevotellaceae bacterium
TAATCTAAAAGAATAAACTTTACCTTTTCTAATTCTTATGATTTTTAACCCGTTCTCATACAGAAAAGGTAAGTGGTTTAATAAACATTCTTCATCAATAATATATACATCAACATCCTCTTCACCATCAATAATGCCATTTTCCCTTATGGCACCCAATAATGTACCGAATGTTAAGACAAATTTCAAGTGGATTTTCTCAAACAATTCTTTTGTCTTGTTTAATATTTCCTCTGCATCTTCCTTACCAATTCCAGGCAATGTTGCAACGGAAAATAACCCGTCCTCATCATTATATGAAAAAGGGGCTCCTTTAATTTCAATTGTTTTTATAGCCATAACAAATAAGTTGTAACATTAGGGCGGTAAATCACATATTATAACCTTCCATCAACAATATTCCTATCCAATGTGCACTTCACGTCAAACACAACGTGTTTTTCCTTAAGCAAAGAGCTAATATCCAATCCCTCAAACTTTTTGTGTGCCACAGCTGCCACACAAGCATCAAACTTCTCAGTAGGAAGTTCATTGACTACCTTGATGCCATACTCACGCTCTACGATGGCAGGATTTGCCCAAGGGTCGTAAACTGTAATATTGAGGTTGTATTCCTTGAGTGCCTTGTAGATGTCAATGACCTTGGTATTACGCACGTCAGGGCAATTCTCCTTGAATGTAAAGCCAAGAATCAGAATATTTGAATTGAGCACCTGAATGCCTTTCTTGAGCATCAACTTGATGGTCTGGTTTGCAACATACTCGCCCATACCGTCATTCATCCTACGACCAGCAAGAATGATTTCAGGATTGTAACCGTAAGTCTGTGCACACTGAGCCAGATAGTAAGGGTCAACACCAATGCAATGACCGCCTACAAGTCCTGGACGGAAAGGAAGGAAGTTCCACTTGGTTCCAGCAGCTTCAAGAACGTCAAGAGTATCGATGCCCATACGTGTGAATATCTTCGAGAGTTCATTCACGAAAGCGATGTTGATATCTCTCTGAGAGTTCTCAATAACCTTTGCGGCTTCAGCAACCTTCATTGTAGGAGCAAGGTGAGTTCCGGCTGTGATTACGCTTGAATAAACCTCATTCACATACTTGCCGATTTCTGGGGTTGAACCAGAGGTGACTTTCTTGATATGCTCAACTGTATGCTGCTTGTCACCTGGATTGATGCGCTCAGGTGAGTAACCGGCAAAGAAATCAACGTTGAATTTCATTCCAGAAACTTTCTCAACTACAGGAATACATTCATCTTCGGTTACTCCAGGATAAACAGTGGATTCATATACTACGACATCGCCTTTGCTGATCACCTTACCAACGGTTGTTGATGCTCCATAGAGAGGAGTCAAATCAGGGTTGTTGTAATCATCAACAGGGGTAGGAACAGCAACCACATAGAAGTTGCAGTCCTTGATTTTCTCAATATCTGAGGTGCAGATGAATCCGTGATTGTTGATTGCATCCTGAAGGATGTCGTCTGCAACTTCCAAAGTAGCATCATGGCCTGCCATAAGAGCCTCACAACGCTTAGGATTCATGTCAAAACCTACTGTCTTATACCTCGTGGAAAAAAGTCTTGCCAAAGGCAGACCTACGTAGCCGAGTCCGACTACACAAATTTTTGTTTCTTTCATTATTCTTAATGATTGTGGACTAAGGACTAAGGGCTAAGGCCTAAACACGAGAGCCTTTGGTCTGTTGTCCAGATTTAACTTTTATTGTTTGTTTTCTAAATACTCTATAAGTTTGCTTATTCTATTTGCAATTGAAATGACTTTGGACTGGAGGTCTATTCTTTGTTCGATAACAGCACATTTCAAATCTTTGCACAAATACAGCATACTGTTTACTTCCGAACAACAGCCTTTGGCTATTTTCAAATAGCGGACGAACATGGTATCAGAACCCGATTCGAATCCTTCTGCAATATTATTCATAATTGAGACTGAAGCTCGCTGAATTTGGTCACGGAAGCCAAAATCTCGAATTGGTTCCATCAACCTATAGATATCGCCGACCAATACTCTTGAATCGCTCCAAACATCCAAATTTTCCAACCGTTTCATCGTCATCTGCCTTTTGATCTTAAACCCTTGTCCATAGTCCTTCGTCGAATCAAAGATTCGCTTTATACCATTCAATGGCTTCGTTCAGACCTTTAGCAAAGTCATATTCAGGGTCGTAACCAAGAAGACGTTTCGCCTTACTGATGTCGGCATTTGAATGCTTTATATCCCCTTTGCGGTCAGGACCAAATTTAGGTTCTATATCCTTTCCAAGTGCCTTTGTGAGGTCGTAATAAATATCCAGAAGATACTCTCGACCACCATAAGCCACATTGAAGGCTTCTCCTGCAGCTTCATCAGGAGCAAGACAAGCCTTGAGATTGGCTTCAATCACGTTTTCGATATATGTGAAATCACGCGACTGACGGCCATCTCCATTGATTGTTGGCTGTTCGTTGTTGAGAAGCATCTTGATGAACTTAGGAAGTACGGCTGCATAAGCTCCATTGGGATCTTGCCTTCTACCAAACACATTGAAGTATCTCAGACCTATTGTTTTGAGCCCATAGTGCTTTGTATATTGCTTAGCCCATTCTTCATCACAACGCTTTGTGAGTGCGTAAGGGCTTAGGAGATTCCCTTCAACGCCTTCCGTCTTTGGTAAGTGTTCTTCATCGCCATAAACGGAACTTGATGAAGCATAGACAAAAGTCTTTACGCCTTTCTGACGTGCAGCTTCCATCATGTTGAGAGTCCCCTGGATATTGTTCGCACAATAGAACAAGGGCATCTCAATGCTTCTTGGAACACTTCCCCAAGCTGCCTCGTTCAACACATAGTCTATCCCCTCACAAGCCTTCATACAACTATCAAGGTCTTTGATATCACCCTTGATGAACTCGTAGTTTGGATTGTCCAGAAACAAATCAACATTGACCTGTTTGCCAGTTGAAAGGTCATCGAGACAACGAACCTTATACCCGAGGTTAAGAATAGCCTCACATAAATTGGAGCCAATAAAACCTGCTCCACCAGTAACTAAAAACTTGCTCCCTTCGGGGAACTGAAGATGTTTGTATGCCATTGTTTTATAAAAAATATCGTGTTTATATGTTAACTTGTTAACTGTTAATTCCGTTCTTTTCTTACAACCGTTCAGTTAATCTCAAAAAGAGTAAAGGAACTGCTCAGAGTATTTTTGCAGGTTTGCTTTTTCCCTCCCGTGAAGAATCGTTACTTCCGCTACAGAAGGTAGAACTGCCCCAGCACTCGCTGGCAAGACCAAAGTTCACGACCATACCAGAAGGATACTCGCTTACGAGGACGGGGAAGAAGTCCTGCATTTCCTTGATGATAATGATAGCAGACCGATTAAAATACGGATTCACAAGATAGCAATGGTCGAGCATGTCGGGGAATCGCCAATAGCCACCATAACGGCTGTAGAATTGCTTGAGTAGCTGTTCGTCCTCGGAAATATTTTTGTTAACCATATTTTGTAAATTTTATAATTCGTCTAATCGATTTACCCAATCCTTTAGAGGGCAATTATCTCCCAAAACACTTTCAAACTTGTATTCAAGAGCTTAATGGCTTTCTCATGCAGGTGCTCATTCCCGAGTACAGGAATGATACCTTTCGAGAGATCTACACCTAATTGCATTACAAATCCACCGCCATCATGTTTTGCATTTTGGAAGTAAGCATACTTTACCTCTGATTGATTAGAGAGTATTTTGACTAATTCAGGGCACGACTTTGCGAGGATGCCCATTACCCTGTCTTTGTTAGGAATCATATGGAGACTGTCAAAGTATCTACCCCAATAGCAAAGAAGCGAACATCGCTCAACGCCCTCTGCCATTAGGTTTATGACGCCATAATATCCATGGTCGAGCTTTATGATATACTCAACATAGTCAGGCATCACGTGTATAGTAGTTTTTGTGCCGCTAAAGAACTTAGCACCTGGTGTCCTTGTGAAAAACGTACGCATAACTATGCCTTTCCTGTTTTAGAAGCAATCTTTGCTTTCAACTCACTTGATGAAACACCATCTGTACGAGCAAGGACGGTATGTTCTTTTCCATGCTCCTCACACCATTTGATGGCTCGTTGGAATCCATCGTGACATTGATCTGGTCCTGTAACGAAAACATCGAAGTCTATCTCCTGGACTATTTTATCCACATCCGTATATGTGATAACTTCATCCACATAACGGATGGATTTGATCATATACTTACGGTCTTCGGTAGAATTGAGCACCTTAGCTGTAGGCTTGTATTTCAAAATAAAGTCACTATCCTGAGCAGCAACTATCAGGTAGTCTCCAAGTCCTTTTGCCCGTCTATAAAGTTCCACATGCCCTTTATGTAGAAGATCATACACACCAACAGTCAGCACCTTCTTATATTTACGAGGCTTCATGCTAGCGAGTTGCATATTTTCAGGGAGAGGTACTCCTGCATTTTTGCATTGTTGCTTAAAGTGGTAGAAATCTTTCTTCCTATGTTGTAGAATCCATTCGTAGTACCAAGAGTCAGGCATGTGATCTTGAACCCATCTTTTCGTCCAATGGTAGTACCTCGAAATCAAATTTTGCGTATAGAATACAGTTTGCTTCGGAGTAACCCAATCAGCACCATACTGAAATTCCAAATACTCATCTACCTGTTGTGGTACATTTAGTTCTATCCCCTTGAAGTTCCATTTGACAGTATTCTGAAGATACTTTTCATGAATAAAATCTGTACTACATGTATGACGAACATCAGAGCTGATTTTGTGAAGGACAAATATCTTAAAATATTCGCTATTACGTCTAAGATAATATAAACCTCTGCGTTCATAACGAACAAGTTCAAAGCCTTCGTCCTTTAATAACCAAAGAACGTCTTTAAATCGCTCTTCGTCTTCTTTGAGGATGTAGATATCGAAGACAGGTTTCCATGGTTGGAAATCATCATTTCTGACAATTCCGATAAGCGTTCCAAATGCAGGCCCCCAGTTGATGTCAATTTTATCAAGAAATACAGAAAGAATATTAAGATTCTCTAGAACAAGCTCAGTATTCATCTTTTTACCCCCAAAATAAAGTAGATGAGACTTGTACTCTAAGAACCCTTTGGATGTTTTTATATAGTCCATAATGATTCTATTCATTTAATTCATTCATTGCTTTTATAAATTTCTCATTATCTCCATGATTTCTTACGGCAATACGCATATAGCGGTTAGGCTCAATGCCCTTCTTTGCCAAACATGCACTTGCAAGGATATTATACTTATTCAGCAGGATGGCGCACAACTCTTTGGGCTTGTAAGGGGGCAGCACTTCAAGGAAGAAGTAGTTAGCCTGTGATGGCATTACCTTGATGAATGGAATCTTCTTAAGCTCCACTTCAAAGTCCTCGCGCGACTTGATGAACTGCTTACAAGCCTTCTTGTAGTCACTACGATACTTGGGATAGATCTGCATGAAGAACTCGGCAAAGGAGTTGATGTTCCAGATGCTAACCTGTTTCTTCATCTTGGCGATAAGTTCCGTATTTGCCGAACAGAGAATGCCAAGGCGAAGACCAGGAACGCCATAACTCTTCGAGATAGATTTCATCACGCACATGTGTGGATACTTCTCTAGAATATCATCACGCAGGAATGTATTCTGCTCATACCCCAAACTAAAGTCAACAAAGCTTTCGTCAAGGATAAACAGAATGCCCTTATCCTCACACCATTGAGCCACCTTGTGGATGCCTTCAACAGGAACAAAGTTGCCTGATGGGTTGTCAGGATTGATGAGCAAGAGCGTGTCAACTGGATGTTGACCGAAATACTCAATCAAGTCATCAGCCCCATAGCGGAACATGTCATTCTGAGGCACAAATGTCTCAACCTGTTCGGTAGGCATTCGGTTGGGGTATTCCTCGAAAGTAGGGCGTACGACACCCACTTTTCCTTCAAGACTCTCCATGATAGCCTTTATCAGTTCAGCAGCTCCATTACCCACAACGATATACTCTTGCTTAATGCCCCAGCACTCGCTGGCAAGACCAGAGTTCACGACCATACCAGAAGGATACTCGCTAACAAGCACGGGGAAGAAGTCCTGCATTTCCTTGATGATAGCAGACCGATTAAAATACGGATTCACCAGATAGCAATAATCAAGCATATCAGGGAATCGCCAATAGCCGCCATACCGGCTGTAATATTGTTTGAGGAGCAGTTCATCCTCAATACGAGTGTGATTCATATTAATAATATTTAATTGTTTGTGCGACCGTGGGGAATCGAACCCTTCAAGCAGGTTAACGTGTGCGGAGCGTTGGATACTGCACAATGTATCGCAAAGGGCAACCTAAGGGCATGTAATAAAGCTATGTGTATATTATGAGAGTTTTGAGCCTCATTACCCCACAGTAGTCAACGACCCTGTGGACGCCCCTTGATTGCTTTTTTATTATTCTATGATTTCCTTCTTATAGCAGAACACTACCAGCGAATGATATACAACAACCTTTTTCACCCTTCGGCCTTGCGCCCCAAGAGGAAGAAATTTGGATAGTCTTTGGCTAAATCTTCGTTAGTACATTAAAATATACTAACCCTTTCATTGGCCAACAAATGTCGTCTATTTTATTTCTCGCAGAAAATATTCGAACATTATCAACAAGTATTGACATACCAGAAGAAAGTTGAAAAATGTATTTTATATCTATTTCAAGCGAAAAAACTCAAAATCGCGATTTTGCTGCGAATATACGCACCAAAGAAGTGCCAAATTAGCATTTATTACAAATTAGACACTCATCGATGTATTGATATACATATAGTTGAAATTGTTTGCATCTGTCTGGGCCAGGCATAGATAGATGGTTTTTCTTTCTTCACTCATATTTTATTAATTTAATTTCGGTGTTCAGGCGAGCATAGCTCGGAACTTTTGACATGATTGTATAATTTAATGCTATTTGATTCTATATATTTTATTGTCGCTCAACAAGGAGTCGCGCTCGGCATCACAACGTATGATGCTTGGCTTGTACAAGAACCTTATCAACAGGTGTTGACTTACCAGAAAAGAGCGTGAAAAAGGGCATTTCACTCTGCCATCAGATTTTTTCTGCCAAGGAGGCTGAAGATGGTGATTGAGTTGTCTTCGTTCAATATTCTGAGTGCGCGGAGGATTTCGTTTAGGGTGGAACCGCTGGTGGTAATGTCGTCAATTACCAGGATATTCTGATTCTTGATTGTTGAGCAGAGTTCTTTGTCTTCTTCCGATGCGAACTTCAGGAATTGAAGCATATAAGGGCGAAGTTTACTTTTCTTTACATCTTTTGCGATTGTGAAATAGTCCTTGCTGTGAATCAAGTCCATCATTTTATTGATTGAAGCAAGAGCTTCTTTTTTTTGGGCTTGTGTATATCTAGGCCGACCATTCTCCAAAACATCATCAAGATATTGCTTTGAATAAGCATCTATATCAAACGATATATTTGAAGGAAGAGCCTTCACCAGCTGCATTTGGCGCAAGGTTGGTTGAGCAAAACGGTAGATGTAGCGCAGCATATATTGGTTGACCTGACTGGAAGATTGAGGATAGATTACGAGATCATAGTCATACAAATTAATCTTATCGTTCAAGTCATTTATAGCTTTTTGGATAAAGTGTGAAAGGTTCTCGTCATTCTGTATGGACGGAGAGAATTTTACATATTGGATGAAATCCGTTCGCAAAGCACTATCCACATCAGGCTCAAATTCATAGCCGTAGTAAAAGCATTTACCGAATGCTTCTACTTGGTATCCGCTTCCTGTGATGGTAATCAAATCGTTGATTCCATCATGCTGAAAATCGAAACTGAATTTCTGAGTTTGTGAATCGTATTTTACACCCATTTGTTAAAGTTTTTAATTTTCTTATTGTCTCTATATCCGTTTCACTCCTTCTATAGTTGGACAACAACAGTCGATTTTTGCCGTTGCAGTTATATGAGAATTATCCTATTGGACGCTTCTTATTTCGCGAAGCGGTTTATCTAGCCGTAAGGCTTTTATTCGGAGCCGTTTGCTTTGAATGACGCAAGGCATTGATGATATGGCTGAGACTGTACGACAATAACTCGTTATTGGCGCACAGCCACAAACATAGCATCGACTCGAAGAGTCAAAGCAAATGGCTACGTATATTCTCTACATTTGCATAACTGCGGGACGCAAGAGGATAAAGGCTTTGAAAAAGGGCAATTGTTCGAGAGGAAAAATCTTCGCTATAGCTCAAGGAAAATATGAGTGGTTATAGTATTTCCGCAAATCCTATCGCTCCGCTCTTATCGGATTCTCCAGAAAGTCCTTATACGCCAACCTAATTCCATCTTCGAGTTCGGTCTTATACTCCCACCCCAGAGCCTTGGCCTTCGACACATCCAACAACTTCCTCGGAGTTCCGTTCGGACGCGAAGTATCCCATTTGATAGCTCCGCTATAGCCAACAACTTTTGCGACAAGTTCTGTCAGTTGCTTAATAGTTAATTCTTTCCCCGTGCCTGCGTTAACAGTTTCGTTCCCTGAATAATTCTCCATCAGGAACACGCAAAGGTTGGCGAGATCATCGACATACAAGAACTCCCTGAGCGGAGAACCATCACCCCAGCAGGTGACTTCCTTAAGACCTGTGAGTTTGGCTTCGTGGAATCTGCGGATGAGTGCGGGCAACACGTGGGAATGCTCTGGATGGTAATTGTCGTTGGGACCATATAGGTTTGTAGGCATCATGGAAATATAGTCAGTCCCATACTGGCGATTAAGATACTCACAGTACTTCAAGCCGCTTATTTTTGCTAATGCGTAGGCTTCGTTGGTCTTCTCCAGTTCAGAGGTCAGCAGGCAACTCTCGGGCATTGGTTGCGGAGCCATGCGTGGATAGATACACGAAGAACCAAGGAATTCGAGTTTCTTACATCCATTCTTCCAGGCGGAGTGGATGACATTCATCTCGAGTATCATATTGTCGTACATGAAGTCAGCAAGGGCGCTTTGATTGGCGATGATGCCTCCGACCTTGGCTGCTGCAAGGAATACGTATTCGGGCTTTTCTGCCTCGAAGAATGCCTCTACCTGTTCCTGACGGGTGAGGTCGAGTTCCTTGTGGGTACGGGTGATTATATTGTTGTAGCCCTGGCGCTGGAGTTCGCGGACTATGGCGGATCCCACCATACCGCGATGGCCTGCTACGTAGATTTTGGATTTTTTTTTCATATCAAAAAAATTACTATGAGTAATGACTATGACGATGACTTTTTCCTGAGGGTCATGATAAAAGCAGTTATGCGCTTTTCTATACTATGGATGTCATTTATCAAATGTTGATATTGTTCATTGCTTATATATCTTAGTTGAAATGACAATTCCAGTTGAGTCTCAGTTTCGTAAGTAGAGCCAAGTGCGATTTCGAGAAATCTGGCAAAATCGACAGAAGATGTTCTCGAAGAACCTTCTGCTATATTAGAAGGTATAGAAAGAACAGCTCATTGAATTTGGTTAATAATCCCGTCAAAACGAGGAAAATCTTTCGTAATAATATAGATTTCTTTGGCTAACGCCATTGAATCTACCCAAAATCATATTCCCTAAAATTACGCATAACTTTGAAGATGAATAATGACGGCGACTAAGACTCTTTAGGAATCTGTGTCATTGTCAACATTCATTGTCATTCCATTCACTTTATCTGGGACTTGAGGTAGAGCTTATGGACGAACTTCAAATCGTGATCGACCATTATCTTGACCAACTGCTCAAATGGAGTCTTGCGTGGGTTCCAGCCTAAGAGGGTCTTAGCTTTTGTTGGGTCGCCAAGAAGCTGATCGACCTCTGCCGGACGGAAGTATTTCGGATCAACCTCGACAAGAACCTTACCGACTAAAGAGGACAATGACGATGACGATGACAAGGCCGAGGACGGTGAGACGGACTCTACGATACCTTTTTCATCTACACCCTCACCTTCCCAACGGAGCTCTATGCCCACATGATGGAATGCTAACGTCGCAAATTCTCTTACTGTATGATATTCTCCTGTTGCGATGACGAAGTCTTCTGGCTTCTCCTGCTGAAGGATGAGCCACATACATTCTATATAGTCCTTAGCATACCCCCAGTCACGAAGTGAGTTAAGGTTTCCAAGGTATAATTTGTCTTGATATCCCTGAGCTATACGAGCTGCAGCAAGGGTTATCTTGCGGGTAACGAATGTCTCACCTCTGCGCTCAGACTCGTGGTTGAAGAGTATGCCATTTACTGCAAACATGCCATAGGATTCACGATAGTTCTTTACAATCCAGAAGCCGTATTGTTTTGCTACTCCATACGGACTACGAGGATAGAATGGTGTCGTTTCCTTCTGAGGGACCTCTTGCACGAGTCCAAAGAGTTCTGAAGTGGATGCTTGATAGATTCTTGTCTTTTTCTCCAGCCCAAGGATGCGGACGGACTCGAGGAGTCTCAAAACGCCTGTAGCATCTGCTTCAGCTGTATATTCAGGACAGTCAAAAGATACTTTCACGTGGCTCTGTGCAGCAAGGTTATATATCTCATCGGGCTGTACCGTCTGAATGATGCGTACAAGCGAACTGCTGTCCGTCATATCTCCGTAATGGAGGTTGACAAGACGTTTCTGCTTCATATCGCGCACCCATTCGTCGAGATATAGGTGCTCGATACGACCTGTATTGAATGAACTGCTGCGGCGGATGATGCCATGAACTTCGTAACCTTTCTCAAGCAGGAATTCCGCCAGGAAACTTCCGTCCTGACCAGTGATACCTGTAATCAATGCTTTTTTTGCCATATATTGTCTATTAAAAATTATCGTATGGTAGTTTCCAAAATCTTTTTTCTCCTTGTTTTGAGAACAATTGTCGATTTTGTAAAGATTTTAGTTGGGATGACGAAAAGGTTTAAGGTTTCAAGTTTCAGGTTCAAAGTTCAAGGTTGACCTATCGGTCTTCCTCCTTGACTTCCGTCTTCCTCTGGAACGACAAGAAAATTAAGTCTATGGTGATGGACGTGTTCCTTATTCCCCTAAATCCATAGTTCCCTAAACACCTATGTCCGGAGGCACTACGAACCATCCTTCTTCCTTCCCCTTTTAGAAGCACTTACAGAGAAGGGATTGAAACGGCTACGCCGTTGTCAGTGATTGACACTGGCACTACCTCAAGTCTGTTTTTCACGATTTCTTCTCTCACCCTGAATATTAAGATATTACATCTTATTTCGCCATAGGCAAAAGGTTCATATAAGCCATTTTAGTCTTGTGTCTCAGCCCAAGACAAGCGTTGACAACGGCCATTCATGTCTTATATGACTTGCAAATATATAAAAAAAAATTAAAATTCATACATGAAAAGATGAAAATTGCGCATCTTGTTTACATATTTTAACCTTTCCGCCAAAAGAGCAATAAAAATGGGGTACTTGCAAAAATCTGTGTAAAAAAAGTCTCCTTGTTTAAAGACACTGATGGTGGAGGTAGCAACATGCTTTCGTCGCTCAACAAGTTGTTGGTCGATGCAGATGCAATGGAAATGAGTGTGACGGAAGGCAAGGAAAATGTGCGATACCTCTGCGATGACGGACGAAAGAGTTTCTCGTTAGCCCTGGGAACAAAAACCTCTAACGCTGGGACTAAAAGCCAAAACTACAGAATGAGATTAGTAAAGCATGTAGTAATAGAGGACTCCCCTACCCCTTATCAGGAACCATCTACTACAGCGCCATCGAGCCTTCGCCTTCACATCAAACTACGTCCTCAACATAACATAAATGAGACGAAAGGGCTACCCATTTAATCTTTTATCAATTCGGTGTCTTTTGCATCAATTTCAGTATAGGCACTTCCGAGTCCATCAATCACGATATATAATCGAGAACCACCTTCTGCATCCCTGCACACAACGCCCTCATAGCCCTTGAGCACGCCAGAGATAACTCTTACATTATCGCCTTTGACATAGTAGCACTCTGTATATTCTACATGCTTTGAACTGTTGAGCAATTGCTGAAGTGCTTCTATTTGTTTCGTTGGGATAACTGCAAGCGGACGAAATCCATATTCATTGGGCTGTCCTGCTATGTTCACCATAAAACGCAGAACGCCGATATGACCGTCAAGTATAGAATGTCTCTCCTTGTCGGTGCAGAAAATAAAAATCTTTGCAGGTATCACGACCACGTCTATCTGTCGCTTACGTCCCTGCGACCACGTTCTCTCCTCTTTATGAATTGCAGCAAACGCCTTGAAGCCATATCGCTCCAAGGCCTCCACCGTTTTCTTCTCACTACGAGATGAAACGATGCCTACATACCATCTCCGCTCGCTATTTTCTCGGTTGTTCTTTATTATCTGAGTCTGTTGCTCTGGCATTTTGTTACTCTCTTTATACAGCTACGCCTTCGTCAATGAAGTCCACTTGCGTAGTACTATTTTCAAATTTTCTTTAACCTTATCTTCCATCCTTTGAATATTAAGACGTTATCTCTTATTCTCAAAGATACTGAAAGGCAATATTGAAACTGTCATCACAACATTTTACAAAGACAGATTGCAAACGCATCGGCTTGACACTTTCAATTTGCAAAGTTACAAAAAATATAATATTTCTGCAATAAAATAAAAAACTTTATTGCATTTTGAATTTTTATCCGCAAAAGATTAAAAAATGTAAAAAAATGTGTGAATAACATAATATTTACAATAAAAATCGGTTATATTCTCAGTTAATAAAAAATAGGATAATATTATGAAGATAACTTTTTCACCCCCATATATCGACGATAGCGTTGTAGATGAAGTCACTGACTCATTACGTTCTGGTTGGATAACTACAGGGCCAAAGGTCAAGGCTCTTGAAGAAGAAATTGCTAAACTTTCAGGTGCAAGCAACGTGCTCTGCGTAAACTCGTGGACATCAGGAGCCATCATGACGCTCCGTTGGTTAGGAGTAGGCCCCGACGACGAGGTTATCGTGCCGGCTTACACCTATTGTGCAACAGCGCTTTCTGTCCTCTGGGCAGGGGCAAAGTTGGTTTTGGTAGATTGCAACGAAGACTTCAACATCAACGTAGAAGCCATTCGCAAAGCCATCACGCCAAAGACGAAAGCCATCATGCCTGTGGATATCGCAGGCTGGCCTTGCGACTATAAATCCATCATGAAGATGGTGGAAGAGCCTGAAATCAAAGCCATGTTCACGCCTTCATCACCTGTGCAGGATAAACTCGGACGTATTCTTGTATTGAGCGATTCAGCACACTCTATCGGCGCATACTATGGCGACAAGCACACTGGCACGGAAAGCGACATCGTGATTTTCTCGCTCCATGCTGTCAAGAACGTCACCACAGCCGAAGGCGGAGCAATCTGTTTCAACATGCCTGAGCCTTTCGACAACGCCGAATTGTATAAGGAGATGCGCCTGCGCGCGCTTAACTGCCAGACAAAAGACGCTTTCACCAAGAGCAAAGCCGGTGGATGGCGCTACGATATCGTAGGACAAGGCATGAAGTGCAACATGGCCGACGTAAATGCAGCCATTGGTCTGGCGCAGATGCGTGAATACGACAAGATGCTCGCAGAGCGCAAACGCGTGTTTATGGGCTACATAAATGCGCTGTCGAAACACGAATGGGCAATACTTCCTACGATAAAGAAAGCCGACCGTGAGACATCATACCACGTGTTCACCCTCCGCATCAAGGGCGCAACTGAAGACCAACGCGATGAGATTATCAACGAGATAACAAAGCGTGAGATAGCCGTCAACGTGCATTTCATTCCGCTGCCAATGCTCAGTTTCTTCCACGGATTAGGCTTCAACATCGAAGATTATCCGCAATCGTATGCCAACTACAGCAACGAAATATCATTGCCTGTATATCCACAGCTCACCGACGAGATGGTGGCAGAAGTAGTAGATGCCCTCGTCGATGCCTGCAATAAGGTGTTGGGGAAATGATAATGTGACACGACACCAAAGATAACACAACCAATAGTCATCAAGAGGTATGAGCACAAGCCCATACCTCTTTTGCTTTTCCATACGGCACATCATTGTAAGCATTTCCTTTGTCTCCTCCCCTCCCCCTCTCAGCTACGTCGGTTGTGGGTCGAGCACGCAACGACGAAAAGTGAAAAGAAAAAACAAGCCTATCTTGCAATTTTTTCCTCAGAAAGCAGGACTTTTTTCGCAAAAATGCTCATTATATACGCGCGCGTTATATAATAAGGTGTATTCACACACACGCTCGTCATCCTGTAACCGGCTTTGTCGCTTTCACAAAGCGCATCGCGCGACTGAAAGAACTTGATTCAGGATCTCCTTCGGGACGCTCAATCGCCAACCATCAGTTATCCATAAAACCAGCCCTCCACACCTCAGGAGTGACGCACGCAACACCTAAGGTGTGAGGGGTGGTAACACCTAAGGTGTGACGCGATGAACACCTAAGGTGTGAAGGGCTGAAATATGCGACAACCAACAATCAGTATAGCGCAAAAACCGTTAAAATATCTTAATATCTCAACGTAATTATCAGTAAATCCAATATTTTTAGTAATTTTGTAAAGATTATCATTAACATAAAACAAACACACTATGACAATTAAGACTATCATTGCATCTATCGCATTCGTTGCGCTGCCAGCCCTCGCTATGGCGCAGACAGAACTGTCAAACGAGGCTCACAGTAAGAATCTCGGCTACAAAATCGACGTTACAAAAGCCGAAATCAAGACCTTGAAGGCAAAGTTGAAACTGGCTCCATCCGACACTGAGATTATGACTCAAAAGTCGCTGAAAGAGAACGAGCTGAAGGAACTGAAAGAGCAGAAGAAGACCATCGACGCAGCTATCAAGGCTGAAAAGAAGTCAATTAAGGAGTCAAAGCAGGCTGAAAAGGCATCAAAGAAGAATGAAGATGCATCGAAAGCAGCCGATAAGCTCAAAGACAAGCTTAACCTTAACGACAAGTCAAACGAACTCATCAGCGATGAACTCGACGACAAGATTGAGATTGCAAAAGCTGAGCTGAAGTTGCTGGAAGCAAAGAAAAAGAATAGCCCAGACGACATCACAATAAAGAGTCAGGTCGCACAAAAGAAGACTGAAATCAAAGAACTGAAGCGACAGAAGAAGACTATCGACACTGCCATCAAGGCTGGAAAGAAGTCGATAAAGGAAACGGAACAGGCTGAAAAGGCTCTCGAAAAGCATGAGAAAGCTGCAAAGCAAGCCGACGAGGTAAAAGAGAAACTGGAGAATTAAACATATTTCCCCCACCCTACAGCCCACTGTAGGGAGAGATTACAGCCAAGTCCCCTCTATCTAATAGATGAAGGGGGCTTGTTTTTTTATTCGCATACAAAGAAATAAAACAAGTCCAATCAAGGTCGGAAATAATTATATCACCTCAACTATTTGGGTTATTTAGCAAAGCGGTTTATCTGGCCGTAAGGCCTTTATAAGGAGTTGTTTGCTTTGAATGCCGCAAGGCATTGATGATGTGGTTGGGACTGTGCGGCAAGAACTTGTTTTTGGCGCAAAGGCACAAACATAGCATCGACTTGAAGAGTCAAAGCAAACAACTACGTTTATTCTTCAGTTTTTGCACACGAAGACAAATATTTGTGCACCTTTTATGTAAAGAAATGCAAAATATTAAATAAAGACTCATTATTATTTTATCATTCCACTAAAATACATTAACTTTGCATAGAAATGAATAAAAGATGTTTATGAACAGGAAACTTTTTAACATACTTACAAACAATTTTCGCAAACTAACATCGTTGATATTGATTATCTTATCAATGTTTGCTGTGCAATGCGTTACGGCTCAGACTCTTTCGCTTGAAGAATGCCGCCAAATGGCTATAAACAATAACAAGAAACTCTCTGCTGCACGCATGAAGCAGGAGGTTGCCGACAATGCAAAAGAGATTGCACGCACGCAGTATCTGCCAAAAGTTCAGGCTATAGGAAGCTATCTGCACACGTCGAAAGACATCTCGCTTCTCAACTCCGACCAGAAGTCATTGCTCAACAATCTTGGCACTGTATCGCTTGGAGCAGCAACAGAAGCGCTTCCAGGAATGATGCAAGACATGGTAGCAGGCGGACTACTAACGCCAGACCAGGTTCAAAGTCTGCAACAACTTGTGGGGAAATATGGTCCTGCATTTGCCGAAGCGCTCAACAATGCTGGCAACGAAATCACCGACGCATTCAACACGAAAACACGAAACATCTGGGCTGGTTCCATCATGGTCACACAGCCTCTCTATATGGGTGGACGCATCACCTCACTCAACAAGATAGCCGACATCAATCGCGAACTCGTTGCCAACCAGAGCGACAACATCGAACAAGAGATTCTCATCAGCACCGAAAAAGCTTATTGGCTCGTTGTATCACTTAAACAAAAACAAAAACTTGCCACCGACTTCCATGAACTGCTCAAGAAACTTCACAGCGATGTTGAGAAGATGGTTGCAGAAGGTGTGGCTACAAAAGCCGACGAACTGAGCGTGAGCGTGAAGGTAAACGAAGCAGAGATGACCTTGACTCAGGTAGATAATGGCCTGGCACTTGCCAAGATGGCTCTCTGCCAGATATGCGGTCTCCCTATCAAAAGCGAGATAACACTCGCCGACGAAGGCAACCAGTCACTCTCAACAGTGATTGACGACCAGGCTTTGAAGGGAAGATACAACTTAGCTATAGAGAATCGCCCTGAGATAAAAATGCTTGCCAACGCAACCGACATAGCACGCGAAGGCATTAAACTCGCGAGCGCTGATTACAAGCCGACACTTGCACTCACAGGCGGATACATCATCTCTAATCCAAATGTATTCAATGGCTTCCAAAGGAAGTTCAGCGGTGTCTGGAACGTAGGCGTGTTATTCAGTTTGCCAATATGGAACTGGGGCGAGACGAAGTATAAAATCCGCGCGGCAAAAGCAGCGACAAACATTGCCGAGATGCAACTCTCCGATGCAAAGGAAATGATTGAACTTCAGGTTAACCAGAACGAGTTCAAGCTCAACGAAGCACAAAAGAGAGTCGATATGACCCACAAAAACATAAAGAGTGCCGACGAGAACCTGCGTGCAGCAACACTCGGTTTCAAGGAAGGCGTGATGACAACTTCCAACGTTCTCGAAGCACAGACTGCTTGGCTTAAGGCACAGACGCAAAAGATTGACGCTGAAGTTGACCTCAAACTTGCCACGGCAGAAATGAAGAAAGCACTCGGAATCATTAAATATTAACCACTATAGTAACTATTAGAACTATCGCAACTATAAAAAAATAAAATATGAGCAAACAAGCATCAGCACAACACAAGAGCATACTCATCGCTCTTGGTGCATTTATCGGAACAGTAGCCATCGTAGGACTCTTGGGTTACCTTTTCCTCGACAAGACTGAAGAGGTGATACAAGGTCAGGTGGAAGTGTCAGAGTACCGCGTATCAAGTAAGGTTGCGGGCAGAATACTTGAAATAAAAGTGACGGAAGGCGATATGGTCAAAGCTGGAGATACGCTCGCCATACTCGATGCACCGGAAGTCAGCGCACAGAAAGAAAGTGCTTCTGCAGCCGAGAGTGCAGCAGCTGCTATGTCGAAAATGGCAAACAATGGTGCACGTCAGGAGCAGATACAAGGTGCTTTTCAGGTTTGGCAACAGGCAAAAGCCGGACTTGAGATAGCGCAGAAGTCATACGAGCGCATCAACCGTCTCTATGAAGAAGGCGTCATGTCAGCACAAAAGCGTGATGAGGTTCTTGCAAACTATCAGGCACTTCAGGCACAGGAGAAGGCTGCAAAGAGCCAGTATGATATGGCTGTGAACGGTGCGCGTGCTGAGGAAAAGCAAGCTGCAGCCGAAAGGGTCAAGATGGCTCAGGGCAACGTGAAACTGCTGAACTCGATACAAAAGGAAACTGTACAGATAGCACAACTCGATGGTGAGGTTAGCGAGATTTATCCAAAGCTCGGCGAACTCGTAGGCACTGGTTCACCAATAATGAGCATTGCTATGGACGACATCTGGGCATCATTCAATGTTCGCGAAGACCAGATGAGCGGAATGAAGGTCGGCGACAAGATAAAAGCCTACATCCCTGCATTCGACAAGGAAGTCGAACTGGAGATTTACTTCATGAAAGATCAAGGCACATACGCCGTGTGGAAGGCAACAAAGGCTAACGGACAGTATGACCTAAAGACATTTGAAGTAAGGGCAAGGCCAACGACAAAGATTGAAGGCCTCAAAGCCGGAATGTCAATGATTCTGAAAAAGTAATTAAGGTATTAAGACTTGTGCTTTGCTTATCGAAGCCTCGAATTATCGAAATCTCGAAGAAACCGCAACGACCAACAAACCATAGCAACACGTGAAAACGCTGAGAGCATTCCTAAACGTACTGAACATCGAAAGCTATAGATTGGCCACAAAGCCTGTCTATTGGTTTTGCATGGTGCTCATTCCGCTTTTCCTCATATTCTTCTTTACGGATATGATGAAGAATGGGCTGCCTACGGAATTGCCTGTTGGTATTGTTGACCTTGACAATTCAAAGACGAGCCGAACACTTATGCGAAACCTCGATGCCTTTCAGGCTACAAAGATTGTGGCTCACTATCAGAGTGTGACAGAAGCAAGGCGCGACATACAGAAAGGAAAGATTTACGCATTCTTCTATCTGCCTAAAGGCATGGAAGAGGACTTGATAGCATCGCGCCAGCCAAAGATTTCATTCTATTACAACACATCGGTCATGATTGCTGGCTCGCTCATCTATAAAGACATGCGCGCCATAGCCACTCTCGGTCAGGCGGCTAAAGGCAATGCCACTCTTTCAGCTTTAGGACTGACAGCAAAACAAATCAAAGCGTTTTTGCAACCAATCGTTGTTGACACCCATGCCATTGGCAATCCACAGCTGAACTACAACATGTACCTTTGCACCACGCTCCTTCCAGCATGTATTGCCTTGTTCATATTCATCGTTACTGCCTACTCGTTTGGTGCTGAGATAAAATTCAACCATTCAAGGCTTCTGATGAAACGAGCCAACAACAATATCTACATCGCAATGCTCGGCAAACTATTCCCACAGACTTTAATCTGGACAATCGTGATGTGGACTTACGAGTATTGGCTGTTCTACGTCAATGGATTCACGCATTCATGCAGCATAGGTTTCCTCATGATGCTCGGACTATTGCTGGTACTTGCATCACAAGGATTCGGCACCCTCATGTTCGGCATATTCCCATCAATGCGTATGTCGATGAGTATCGGTGCACTGTGGGCTGTCATGAGTTTCTCAGTAGCAGGATTCACCTTCCCTGTCATGGCAATGGACACACCAATCCAAGCCATGTCGTGGCTGTTCCCTATACGCGCACACTACATGATATACCAGATGAATGTGCTCAACGACCATCCTGTCTATTACTCATGGGCATACTTCACGGCACTCATCGCATTCGCATTGCTACCGCTCCTGGTAATCAAGAGAATCAAAAACATATTGCTCACATATATATATATAGAATAATAGAAGCCCCCTCCATCTCCCCCCGAAGGGGAGAGCAAAGTTTCCCTCCCTACGGGGGAGGGTTAGGGTGGGACTACAACCGCATAACCGTAATGCCCCCTCCATCTCCCCCCGAAGGGGAGAGCAAAGTTTCCCTCCCTACGGGGGAGGGTTAGGGTGGGACTACAACCGCATAACCGTAATGCCCCCTCCATCTCCCCACGAAGGGGAGAGCCCAGTTCCCCTCCCTACGGGGGAGGGTTAGGGTGGGGCTACAACCGAATAAATGAAGAAAATCATCACCCATCTGACTCAAGCCACTTACGACGTTGGCTACATCTTCCTTGAAGAACTAAAGACAGTCTTCAAGGACGAAGGTGTGATTATTTTCTTCTTCATCGTGCCTCTCCTCTACCCTCTGCTCTATTCGTGGATATATAATAATGAAGTCGTTACCGACGTGCCGACGGTCATCGTCGATAAGTCACGCAGTTTCCTCAGCCGCAAGTTCGCACGCGAACTCGATGCAACGCAGGGCGTAAAGGTCATCAGCTATGCCAACAGCATCGACGAAGCACGCGAACTCATGCGCCAGCAGAAGTGCCGAGGCATCGTAAACATACCAGAAGACTTTGCCGCAAACATCAACAAAGGCATACAGACTCACGTCAGCATCTACATCGACATGAGCGGCATGCTCTACTATAAAGCACTCGCCATATCCACCACCGACGTATCGCTCCACATGGGCAGTGAGATTCAAGTTGAGAAGATGCCAAGCTATACCACACGCGATGAGGAGCTTACCACCGCACCTCTTACCTTTGAGTCAATATCAATCTTCAACCCCGCAACAGGCTACGGCAGCTACCTCCTCCCAGGAGTGCTCATGCTCATCATCCAGCAGACACTCCTGCTCGGCATAGGACTCTCAGCAGGCACACAAAGAGAAAACAACCGATATAAGAAACTCGCACCTATTCAGGAACGCTACAACGGCATGTACCGCATCATTTTCGGCAAGGGACTCTGCTATTTCCTCCTTTACGCCATAATCAGTGCATACATACTACTCGCAGTGCCGCACATATACCACTTCATACAAATAGGAAAGCCGAACGACATACTCGGCATCGTACTCCCTTACATCCTCGCAAGCATCTTCTTCGGCATGACCATCTCCTGCCTCATACGTTTCCGCGAGAATGTAATCCTTTTCATCGTCTTCACATCCGTACCACTCCTCTTCCTCAGCGGCATCCTCTGGCCAGCATCGGCAATGCCAGGAGTGTGGAGAGCCATATCCTACATCTTCCCATCGACGTTCGGAGTAAATGGTTTCGTAAAGATTAACTCTATGGGAGCCACACTGCAAGAGGTTTATCCTGAGTATGTTGCCCTTTGGATACAAGTCGCAGTATATTTCCTTCTTGCATGTTTCGTCTTCAGCCGCGAAATCAAAAGGTCGAAGCGATACCAGATCGGACACCTCGAAGAAGTGCGTCAGGAAAACATCTCACAACTTTAAGTCCCCCTCAATTATCAATTGTGCATTGTCAATTGTCAA
>JAUNQM010000171.1:0-5030 GCA_030536165.1 Prevotellaceae bacterium
GTAAATAGTCAAATAGTAAATAAGTCTATGTCTATCTTTTCAAAAATAGCAGCAGGTGAGATACCAAGCTACAAGTGCGCAGAAAACGAAAAGTTCTATGCTTTTCTCGACATCAACCCAATAGCAATGGGACATACACTCGTTATCCCTCGCCGTGAAGAAGACTATATCTTCGACCTTAGCGACGAAGAGTTGCAAGAGATGATTGTCTTTGCAAAGAAAGTTGCCAAGGCCATCAAGGAAGCTTTCCCTTGCAAGAAAGTAGGCATGGCAGTGCTTGGACTTGAAGTGCCACATGCACATATCCACCTCGTTCCGCTCAAAAGCGAAGGCGACATGAACTTTGCAAACAAGCTCCATCTCACAGAAGACGAATTCAAGGAGATTGCTGCAAAGATTTACTCAAACTTCAAGTAATGTTTTTATCGTATAGACACAAGATGAGTTATCTGTAGATAGCTCAGTCATAAAATATCTTTTGCCTAATGACAATAATCATATTGTGCGTTAGGCAAAATTTTTTATATACAAATTTTAGGTAGAATAATTTTTTTTGCTAATTTTGCAAAGCAATAACATCTAATAGTCAAAGGAAGAAATCTTGAATACAGAAAACATAAACTGGGCTGAGAATGTGGTGCTCGTCGATGGCGATTACATTAACAAGGTGGCTTTCGACCTTACGGTGAACTTTGAGCGAATGCTTGAACGTCGCATACCACAGGCCGACTTACCTCATTGGATTGACTGTGTTGCGCTCGATGGGGGCATACGCGAGGGCGACAACAATGTTCAAGTGGTGTTTATCCACAAGAAAGATAAACTCACTAACTTCAAACCTTCAGCCTATAACGACATTGACGGCAAGGCATTCAAAGACACGATTGCCGAGTTTGAAATGAGTGCGTACCCTGTGGAGGAGATTATCAGTAAGGAAGACTTTTTCATCCAGGTGCTCAGTCTTCTTAAAAACGAAAAGGAGATAAAGCGAATCATGGTCGTGCCCGACATTGCTTATATAAATAATGTAAAGCATGAACTTCGCGATGCAGAGGATAAAAGCATAACCGTCTTTGCTATGCAGCCAATAGCTGGAGGTAACTTCCGCCAAGAGATACTCGGCTATTCACTCATGAGCGCCCTCGGCATCACTGCCGAAGAAATAGAAAAGAAACAATGATTTTATTATAGAAACACAGCATAAACATATAACCGCAAAATAAATAAACTTATGGCAACAAAGAAAGAAACAGTATCCGTTGACACTCAGGAAGGCAAGTTGAAAGCCCTTCAGGCAGCAATGGATAAGATTACAAAGGACTTTGGCAAGGGTGCAATCATGCGCCTTGGCGAAGAAAAAGTTGAAAATGTTGAGTCAATTCCTTCAGGTAGTATAGGTCTCGACATTGCTCTCGGCGTTGGTGGCTATCCAAAAGGCCGTATCATCGAAATCTATGGTCCAGAAAGTTCTGGTAAGACGACACTTGCCATTCACGCTATTGCCAACGTGCAGAAGGCTGGTGGTGTGGCTGCATTCATCGACGCAGAGCATGCCTTCGACCGTTTCTATGCAGAGAACCTCGGCGTTGACATCAACAACCTTCTTATAGCACAGCCAGACAACGGCGAGCAGGCTCTTGAGATTGCAGACCAGCTGATACGCTCGGCTGCTGTCGATATCGTAGTCGTTGACTCCGTTGCAGCCCTCACTCCTAAGGCCGAGATAGAAGGCGATATGGGCGACAACAAAGTTGGTTTGCAGGCTCGACTCATGTCGCAGGCTCTACGCAAACTTACAGCAACCATCAACAAGACCAAGACCACTTGCATCTTCATCAATCAGTTGAGAGAGAAGATTGGTATCATGTTCGGAAACCCTGAGACTACTACAGGCGGTAACGCACTCAAGTTCTACGCAAGCGTTCGCCTCGACATTCGCAAAGTCACAAGCATCAAGGATGGCGACAACGTCATCGGCAATCAGGTGCGCGTGAAGGTTGTAAAGAACAAGGTGGCTCCTCCATTCCGCAAGGCTGAATTTGAAATCACTTTCGGCGAAGGCATCTCTCGCATCGGCGAATTGGTTGACCTTGCAGAGCAGAATAGTATCATCAAGAAGAGCGGCAGCTGGTATAGCTACGACGGACAGCAACTTGCTCAGGGACGCGATGCCGTAAAGAGAGTCTTTGCAGACAATCCAGAGCTTTGCGAAGAGATAGAAGCAAAGATTATGGCTTCGTTGAAACAATAAGGAGCCAATATTCCACATAAATATAAAAGCAACCGAATTATGAAAAAGACATTATTATCATTGATAACCACTATGGCAATATCAGGCACTGCTATGGCACAAGGCATCGGACTTCATCTTGATAATCTCAACACACAGATGAATCCAGGAACCGATTTCTATGAATTCGCATGCGGAGGATGGCGCAAGGCTAACCCTCTGAAACCAGAATACCCACGCTTCGGTAGCTTCGACGCTATCGCAGAGCAAAACCGTGAGCAGATTAAGGAACTCATCACTGAGCTTGCTTCAAAGCCTCAGGAAAAAGGATCTCTCGGACAGAAGATTGGCGATATTTACAACATGGTGATGGACTCTGCACGCCAGAACAAGGATGGCGTCAAGCCTGTTCTTGCCGACCTTAAGGCTGTTGAGAAGATTAAGAAGCGCGAAGCCCTTATAGCACAGTACATAAAGAACGACAGCCAAGGACTTGGCTTCATCTTCGGAGCAGGTCTCGGTGCCGACATGATGGAGTCAACGAAGAACCTCCTGAGCGTAGGTCAGGGTGGATTGACACTTGGCAACAAGGACTACTACACTAAGGACGACGACGCTACAAAGAAAATCCGCGAGGGCTACAAGCAGCACATCATCAACATGTTCAAGCTTGTCGGCGACAAGGAGAGCGTAGCAAAGCGCAAGATGGAGTCTGTCATGGCTATCGAGAACAAGATTGCCGACAAGAACAAGACACGCACAGAACTCCGCGACCCAGCATCCAACTATCACAAGATGTCGTATGCCGACCTCAAACGTGACTTCGCAGGCTTCCCTTGGGACGAATACTTCGCTGCAAGCTACATCACTGATGTTGACTTTGTTGACGTTGGTCAGCCTGAAGCAATCAAGAACGACATTGAAATCCTCAATACAGCCGACCTCCGCCAACTCAAAGACTATATGGAATGGCAGATTCTCAACGGCTCATCAGGCGTACTTGGCGACGAAGTCTATGCAGAACACTTCGATTTCTTCGGTCGTCAGATGTCGGGCACAACACAGATGCAACCACGTTGGAAGCGTGCCGTAAATGCATGCAACGTGCTTGGCGAGGCTGTCGGCGAAATGTATGTAAAGAAGTATTTCCCTGCAGAAAACAAGGCACGTATGCTTCAACTCGTGAAGAATCTTCAGATTGCACTCGGCGAGAGAATCGACCAGCAGGACTGGATGAGTGCTGAGACAAAGAAGTTGGCAAAGGAAAAACTCGCTGCTTTCTACGTAAAGATTGGCTACCCTGACAAGTTCAAGGACTACAGCAAACTCGAAATAGACCCAACCCTCACACGTTATGAACTCAGCAAGGTCATCACAAGATGGGCTATGAAGAAGGAAGTAGAGGAGAAGTACAAGAAGCCTGTTGACCGAGACGAATGGTTCATGACTCCGCAGACAGTAAACGCTTACTACAACCCTACAACCAACGAAATCTGCTTCCCAGCAGGTATTCTTCAGTATCCATTCTTCGATATGAGCGCCGACGATGCATTCAACTACGGTGCCATAGGCGTTGTAATCGGCCATGAAATGACTCACGGATTCGACGACCAGGGCAGTCAGTTTGACAAGGACGGTAATTTCCACAACTGGTGGGCAGAAGGCGATGGCGACAAGTTCAAGGAAAAGACACAGAAGATGGTTGAATTCTTCGACGGAATCGAAGTGCTGCCAGGTCTCCACGCTAACGGTACACTCACTCAGGGCGAGAATATTGCCGACCACGGTGGTCTTAAGATTGCCTACACCGCATTCAAGAATGCAACCAAGGACAACCCTCTTCCAGAGAAGAACGGTTATACTCCAGAGCAGCGTTTCTTCCTGTCTTACGCCAACGTATGGGCACAGAACATTACGGAAGAAAACATGCGACAGCTCACCACAATGGACCCTCACTCACTCGGAGAATGGCGTGTGAACGGCGCCCTCCCACAGATTGACGCTTGGTACGACGCATTCAACATCACCGAGAAAGACAAGATGTTCATACCAAAAGACAAACGTGTAAACGTGTGGTAACTTTAGCATTTACAATGTACAATTAGGTTCCAAGTTTCAGGTTCCAAGTTCCAAGTTCCCACGCTCGTCATCCTGAACTTGATTCAGGATCTCCTTCGGAACGAACACACCCCCGTACAACCGTAATTGTTATGCGCAAAGACCTTTTCTACTACTACAGCAAACAAGACTGCATAGCACTCATTGTGCTTGCAGTCTTAATTGTTGCTGCGGTCATCTTCTCCACATTCTTTGGCGGAAACAATACCTCTGCCAACGATGTAGAAAAGGATTCTTTAGCAATCGTCGCCGACAAACAAGCCGCAGAAAACGCTTCCACGCAGTCTGCGCCTTATTATAATACCGAAAAACGAAAGGTTGAAACATTCCCCTTCGACCCAAATACTGCCGACAGCACTCAGCTTCTCCGCCTCGGATTGGCGCCTTTCCAGGTGCGAAACATCTATCGTTATCGTGCCGCAGGAGGCGTATATTCGCGCAAGGAAGACTTTGCACGGCTCTACGGACTTACAAAGGGCGATTACGACCGCCTTGCTCCTTACATAAGAATAGCCGACCGATTCCGTCCCGCATCCGATTTCGTAAGTTCAGGTAGCACTTATGACAGGGGCAAAAAAAAAGATAACGAATCAAAATCTCTCGGTGAAACCGCAGAAAATTCGACATACAAGCCGAAGATTAGTCACGGAGAATACGTTTCCGTAAACGCAGCCGACACCAC
>JAUNQM010000171.1:5040-5497 GCA_030536165.1 Prevotellaceae bacterium
CCGAACTGCAACGCATTCCTGGCATCGGACCGTATTACGCACGCCAGATAGTGCGCTACGGCAAGCAGCTTGGCGGATATGTGAGCAAGAGCCAGCTGATGGAAATCGAAGGTTTCCCTGAAGAAGCACTCGAATACATCACCATCGAAGGCAGTCCAACACGCATAAACCTTAACAAATTGTCGCTTTCCCAGTTGCGAAAGCACCCATATATCAACTTCTATCAAGCAAAGGAAATCACTGATTTACACCGTAAAAACGGGTCGTTGAAAAGCCTCGACGACCTCCGATTCTCACGCCAGTTCACCGCCAGCGACCTAAAGCGTCTTGAACCGTACGTAGAGTTCTAAATCCATGCAGCAGTAGTCCCAACTTCACTTATCCTAAGCCCTATTTTCAGTTGTCCAAAGTCTCAGCCCTTCACACCTGAGGTGTTACGTCTGTCACACCTAAGGTG
>JAUNQM010000172.1 GCA_030536165.1 Prevotellaceae bacterium
GGGTCGCAGACCTGCAGAACAAGAACATCACTCTCTACTTCGACCCCAAGGGGGGTCGCACTAATAAATCTATAGTTTATGGGTAAAATCTCTAATGACCGATTTGGGATAAATGTAATACGCGAATAAAAATTTCCCAAAAATGCAGGACTTTTTTTGCAAATGTGCTCATTATTGCGCGCGCATAATATAATAAGGTGTATTTCGCACTCAATTGCCGATTTTCAATCATCGATAAAAACAGCCTTCCACACCTAAGGTGTTCAGCGTGTGACACCTGAGGTGTGAAGCAAGCCACTCCTTAGGTGTGACTGGGGGTAACACCTTAGGTGTGAAAAGCACAACACCTTAGGTGTGGAGACCAGAGAAATGCATAAAGTCGCCTTGTGGCGTGCTACACAAGGGGTTCCATCATGTAAGAGCAAATGTTCACATAGAAAATCAACGGAATTCGCAGTCGAATTTCACGTCGGCAATATCGCCTTTGACGTATGCCACGAGACGTCCGTTATGGAGTTTGCGTGCCGTTGCTTTCGGCGCACTCATATCGGTGTTGTCGGCATTTTCAAGTCCGAGCAGAAGTGTTTTTCCCTTTGTCGAGCACGAGACAACGTTACGTGCCGAAGTTGCAAGGCGTCCTCTGGCGTCAATAGCCTCGACGAGTATCTGCTTCACTTCCGATTGTGGGTCGATGGTGATGTCCGTAATACGCAGTTTGCATGCCTCGCCTCCACGCTCCAATATGTAACGCGCCACGACATTGCCTGCCTTGTCGCAAGCCTCGGCTTCGAGTCGGTCGTACGGTTGCGACAGACGCCACATGATTATGCCAGTGCTGTCGTTGCGCAACTGCATCGTTCCCACGACCTTTCCTTCTGCCATGAGTCGTGCCTGATATGCGTTGGTGAAGCATGTTATCATTTGCGTTTCATCACTGTTTCTGCGACGACGGCGTGGGCTGAATTGCGTTATATAGACCGTCGGCTTGTCAGACCAAAACGACTTGAACAGCTCGCCTTGCACCTTTGGAAAGCCTGCGAAGTCCAGCAATCCCGTTCCGAGTCCGCGCGAAGGCCACGCTCCCGACTCGCCGAGATAGTCCATGCCCGTCCATACAAACTGTCCGGAGATGTGCTCATTATCGCGCACCGCCTTCCACGCTTCAAGACTGCCGTGCGTCTCGCTACCGTAGATTATTCGGTCGGGATAGGTCTTGTGGTCCTCAACATAGCGGTTCTCGGTGTAATTATATCCCACAACATCAACGGCTTGCGGGTATTCAGTCTCATTGCTCATAACGACTCCAGCCAGTGCACCAGTGACAGGACGCGAGGTGTCAACATCGCGAATACACTTTGCCAGCCGCTTGGCAATCTTGCCGATACGCTCTGCGTTAGGCGCATCAGGCTTGTAACCGCCGAACATCGGCTGGTTGATTTTGCTGTTATTTCCGTCGAGGATTGGATGAGAATATGGGTCGTTGGGATAATCAACCTCGTTGCCGACGCTCCAGAGGAAGATGCACGGATGGTTGCGGTCGCGTCGAACCATGTCGGTCACATCGCGGTCAATCCATTCGTTGAAGAAGTCAAACGAGCCTTCATAGCCAGGTTCGCCCTTGTTCCAACCCTTCAGCCACTTGCGTTTTGGGAACTCCCATTCGTCGGAACCTTCATCCATGACGAGGAAACCAAGTTCATCGCACAGGTCATATAGGTCAGGAGCCTGCGGATTGTGGCTCATGCGGATGGCGTTGGCACCGATGTCCTTGAGCGCGAGCAGGCGACGATGCCACACATCTTTCGGCACTGCGGAACCAAGTACGCCAGCATCGTGATGCAGACATACGCCCTTCACCTTCATCCACTTGCCGTTGAGTGCGAAGCCTTTATTGGCGTCGAACTGCAAGGAACGAATACCCACCGCGACGGTTGCCGTGTCGATAATGTTTCCGTCTTTCATCAGTTTAGCGTGTAGCGCGTAAAGATATGGGACATCAATATCCCATAGATGCGGATTAGCCAGCTGAATAACGCTGGTATTTTCAGCGCTTACGGCATCGTTTGTTGCCGATGAAACGGACTTTCCATCCTTATCGGTAAGGGTAAGCGCGAGCGACAAACCTTGAGTTGCACCTTCAATTTCGGTCTTGACATTAAGGTTCCAAGTATCATTATCTCCCTTTACGGCCTCATAGCCTATGCCCCATTGCTTGAAATGAGTTTTGTTGCTGGCAATAAGCCAGACATCACGATAGATGCCACTACCTGTGTACCAGCGCGAGTCGGCAGACTTACTGTGGTCAACCCTTACGCAAAGTTCATTCTCGCCCTTGCGCAGATAAGGCGTAAGGTCGTACATGAAAGAGATGTATCCGTTGGGGCGTTTGCCAAGCAAATGACCGTTAAGATAGACTTCGCTACGGTTATAGACACCTTCGAAATAGATGTAATGCTTCGTATGTTTGTCGTTGAGAGTAAATGTCTTGCGGTAATGCCCTATGCCCGCAGGCAGATAGCCTGTGCAACTAGCAAGGTCGGGCGAAGGTGTGCCCTCGATCGACCAGTCGTGAGGTAGCGCAACAGGCTTCCAGTTGGTGCTGTCGAGCGAGAACTCCCATCCGTCGTTGAACAGAGTATGACTACCAAACGAAACGGGCGAATTGGCTACTGCTGGCGTAGCATAAACACAGGCAAGCATAAATAATATAATGTATGCGCACTTTTTGATTTTCATAAGCATAAAAATATAGTTTAGGAGTTTTGCTGATGCAAATATAGCAAAAAAAATGTTCTTGCGTACAAAAAAAACTGCAGATAGTTGATTTTTTTCTATTTTTTTATTATCTTTGCAAATCGAATTGGATAACTAAAAACGAATATAGTATTTATAACTTAAAGTTACTTAAAATAATTAGTGTCAAATGAAAACAAAGAAATTTATCACATGTGATGGTAACGAAGCTGCTGCTCATATAAGTTATATGTTCAGCGAGGTTGCTGCCATCTACCCAATCACACCTTCTTCTCCTATGGCAGAGCACGTTGACGAGTGGGCTGCACGCGGACGCAAGAACTTGTGGGGACAGACAGTATCCGTTCAGGAAATGCAGTCAGAGGCAGGTGCTGCCGGTGCTGTTCACGGATCACTTCAGGCTGGTGCACTTACTACCACCTTTACAGCGTCCCAGGGACTTCTTCTCATGATTCCAAACATGTATAAGATTGCAGGTGAGCTGATACCTTGCGTATTCGACGTTTCAGCCCGCACACTTGCATCTCATGCACTTTGTATATTCGGTGACCATCAGGACGTGATGGCTTGCCGCCAGACAGGTTTCGCTATGCTTTGCGAAGGCTCAGTACAGGAAGTAATGGACATCACAGCCGTTGCTCACCTTGCTTCGCTTAAGACATGTGTGCCTTTCGTGAACTTCTTCGACGGTTTCCGCACATCGCACGAATACCAGAAGGTAGAGCGCCTCGACAATGAGGACATTATGCCACTCGTTGACGAAGAAGACATCAAGCGTTTCCGCGACCGTGCCCTTTCACCAGAGCGCCCTCAGACTCGTGGTACTGCTGAAAACCCAGAGACTTTCTTCACTCATCGTGAGGCTTGCAATGGCTATTACGATGATGTGCCAGAGGTTGTAGAAAAGTATCTCGGTGAGATCAGCAAGATTACTGGTCGCGAGTATCACCTCTTCTCATACTATGGAGCAGAGGATGCTGAAAACATGATTATCCTCATGGGTTCTGCAACTGAAGCTGCACGCGAGGCTATCGACTACCTTAACGCTAACGGTAAGAAGGTGGGTATGATTAGCGTTCACCTCTATCGTCCATTCTCAGTTAAGCATCTGATTGCATCAGTTCCTAAGACTGTTAAGCGCATTGCTGTCCTCGACCGCACAAAGGAACCAGGAGCAGAAGGCGAACCTCTCTACCTCGACGTAAAGAGCGCATTCTATGATGTAGAAAACCGTCCAATGATTGTTGGCGGACGCTATGGTCTCGGTTCTCACGATACAACTCCAGCACAGATAATCTCTGTATTCAACAACCTCGAACTGCCAGAGCCAAAGAACCACTTCACAGTAGGTATCGTTGACGACGTGACATTCACTTCACTTCCTATCGTAGAGGAAATGGCACTCGGTGGCGAGGGCATGTTTGAAGCTAAGTTCTATGGACTCGGTGCCGACGGTACTGTAGGTGCAAACAAGAACTCAGTAAAGATTATCGGTGACAACACCGACAAGCATTGCCAGGCTTACTTCTCTTACGACTCTAAGAAGTCAGGTGGTTTCACTTGCTCACACCTTCGTTTCGGCGATAATCCTATTCGCTCAACATACCTCGTAAACACTCCTAACTTCGTGGCTTGCCACGTACAGGCATACCTTAATATGTATGACGTGACTCGTGGTATCCAGCAGAATGGTACTTTCTTGCTGAACACAATCTTTGAAGGCGACGAACTCGTTAAGTTCATCCCTAACAACGTAAAGCGCGTATTCGCACAGAAGAACATCAAGGTTTATTACATCAACGCAACTAAGATAGCACAGGAAATTGGTCTTGGCAACCGCACAAACACTATCCTCCAGAGCGCATTCTTCCGCATCACAGAGGTTATTCCTGTTGACCTTGCAGTTGAGCAGATGAAGAAGTTCATCGTTAAGTCATACGGAAACAAGGGTGAAGACGTTGTGAACCTTAACTATGCAGCCGTTGACCGTGGTGGTGAATACAAGGAACTCCCTATCGACCCAGCATGGGCAAACCTCCCTGACGAGGCAAAGGTTGAAGACGATGCTCCTGCATTCATCAAGGATATCGTCCGCCCAATCAACGCACAGGCAGGTGACCTGCTGAAGGTTTCTGACTTCGTAAAGAACAATACTGTTGATGGTTCTTGGGAAGTTGGTACTGCTGCTTACGAGAAGCGCGGTGTTGAGGCATTCGTTCCTGTATGGAATTCAGACAACTGTATCCAGTGTAACAAGTGTGCTTACGTCTGCCCTCACGCAGCTATCCGTCCATTTGTTCTCAACGACGAGGAAATGAAGGGTTACAATGGTCCTTCTATCGAAATGAAGGCACCTGCAGCTATGAAGGGTATGCACTTCGTAATCGAAACTTCAGTTTTAGACTGTCTTGGATGTGGTAACTGCGAGGATGTATGTCCAGGCAACCCTAAGACAGGCAAGGCTCTCAAGATGGTTCCATTCGCAGGCGACGACGAAGAGGCTGCACGCTGGGAATACCTTGTAAAGAATGTAAAGACAAAGCAAGACCTCATCGACATCAAGCAGAGTCCAAAGAACTCACAGTTCGCAACTCCACTGTTTGAATTCTCTGGCGCATGCTCTGGTTGCGGTGAGACTCCATACGTAAAGCTTATCTCTCAGCTCTTCGGTGACCGTGAGATGGTAGCAAATGCTACAGGTTGTTCTTCAATCTACTCTGCATCTATACCTTC
>JAUNQM010000173.1 GCA_030536165.1 Prevotellaceae bacterium
AGTTTTGCAAAACTTTTTTCGAGTATATGCGACGACTTTAGAAGGGAGTAATGATAAGTCGTGTGAAGGTATATGACAAGTGATGGTTCAAGTTACTATAGCGACTATAAAAATCTATAGCAACTATCCCCACATGTTAATTTCATCTGCCAGAAAGGACAAGCATCACATCGATGTCGCTTGGCGAGACGCCTGGTATTCGACTGGCTTGTGCGAGTGTATCGGGTTGGATGCGTTGGAGCTTCTGACGCGCCTCAATCGAAAGTCCTTTCATATTCGGATAGTCAAACTTCCCTTTAATCTTAATGTTTTCAAGGCGATGCATCTTCTCTGCCACGACTCTTTCGCGCTCAATGTAACCCTTGTATTTCATTTTTATCTCGGCTGCCTCAGCTATTTCCTCGCGACGGTCGGCAGGTTCATTGAGCAACGCCTTCAGCTGCGGTATGCACTCTGCAAGACTCCAAAGTCCGAGCTGCGGACGCGCGACTAAATCTACGAGCTTGCATCCATAGACCAGCGGCGTGGTTCCAAGACGCTCAAGGTCGGCGTTGATAAGGCGCGGCTTGATGGCAAAGTTTTCGCAAAAATCAACGATTCCACCGACATATTTCTTCTTTTCTATCCATCGATCATATCGGTCACGGCGTGCAAGTCCGAGGTCGAACGACTTCTCGGTGAGTCTTGCATCGGCATCATCTTGGCGAAGAAGAATGCGGTATTCGGCACGGCTCGTGAACATACGATAAGGTTCGTCAACTCCCTTAGTCACAAGGTCATCGATAAGTACGCCGATATAAGATTCATCGCGGCGCATCACGAATGGTTCGCTGCCACTGCAATAGTTGGCGGCATTGATTCCTGCTACCAATCCCTGACCTGCGGCTTCCTCATAACCAGTCGTTCCATTTACTTGTCCCGCAAAGAACAAACCTTTAATTTTCTTCGATTCCAGCGAGTGATTTAGTTGCGTAGGGTCGAAGAAATCGTATTCTATTGCGTAGCCTGGACGATACACTTTCAAGCCTCTGAGAGCTGGGATTTTCTTCAGCGCACGTATCTGAACGTCCATCGGCATCGACGATGAGAATCCGTTAAGGTACATTTCATTCGTGTCCTCGCCTTCAGGCTCAAGGAAAAGCGGATGATGGTCTTTGTCGGGGAAGGTGACAAGTTTTGTCTCTACCGACGGACAATAGCGTGGACCGATGCTCTGTATCTGCCCGTTGAAAAGCGGAGAATCAGGCAAACCCTTCTTCAGCTCCTCGTGGCACTCTTCATTAGTCTGGAAAATCCAACAAGGCTGTGCATTCAGCGGACGTACATTTGTGGTTCCATTATCCGCCGATGGCGTGTTCATATAAGAGAAACAATGGAAGTCTTGCTCTCCGTCCTGGCGCTCACAGTCTTCAAAATGCACGCTGCGACGGTCAATGCGGACAGGTGTACCGGTCTTCATTCTTGCAGCCGTGATACCGTGTTGCGTGATACTTTCGGTAAACATCTTCACTGCAGGTTCGGCTATACGCCCACCTTCAACCTTCTGACGACCGATGTGCATAAGTCCGTTGAGGAATGTGCCTGCTGTTATAACCACAGATTTTGCCGTGATTTCCACGCCCCAGATAGTGCGGACGCCTTTCACGTGAAGCCCACCTTCTGCATCGGCAGAACCTTCGGTAAGCAGTTCGCAGGCTTGGTCTTGCCAAATGTCGAGGTTGTCAGTCATGTCGAGATGCTTGCGCCAAGTCCATATAAACTTGCCTCGGTCACATTGAGCGCGTGGACTCCACATGGCAGGTCCCTTGCTGCGGTTAAGCATGCGGAACTGTATTGACGTTGCATCGGTGACAAGACCCATCTGTCCGCCGAGGGCATCAACCTCGCGCACAATTTGACCTTTTGCAATGCCGCCCACAGCAGGATTGCAACTCATCTGTGCTATCTTGTTCATGTCCATCGTCACGAGACACGTCTTTGCCCCCATGTTGGCAGCAGCACACGCGGCTTCACACCCAGCATGCCCACCTCCGATTACCAATACATCATACTTCATCTGCAGTCACGTTTTATGAAAAACGATGCAAAGTTACGATTAAGTGAGCGAAAAACAAAAAAAAAATTAGTTTTTCCGAGCATAAGTAACTTCGACGCAGTCAAAGTTACGATTAAGTATGCGAAAAACAAAATAAAAACGCTGTTTTTGAATTTTATTTCCGAAACGTAAGCGTTTTATAAATGAAATGTATTATCTTTGTAACCACTAAACTTTATATTATGAAAAAATTACTTCTAATCGCTTTCGCAATCGCTTTTGCAAACACTAACGCTATAGCTAACTCCAACGACATTGACACCCACCGACAGTATCTGAGTGGTACTGGATGCGACGATATGGTGCAATGGGACTTTATGTGCAGCGACGGAATGAACTCTGGCAAATGGACAAAGATTGGTGTGCCTTCGTGCTGGGAACTGCAAGGTTTCGGTACGTTCCAGTACGGAATGAAGTTCTACGGCAAGCCAAATCCAGAAGGCATTGCCAATGAAGTCGGAAAATATAAGTATGAGTTCACCTTGCCTGAAGAATGGGTAGGACGACAGATTCTGCTCACCTTCGAGGCTTCAATGACTGACACTTACGTTGAGATTAACGGTCGCAAGGCTGGCAGCAAGCACATGGGCGGCTTCTACCGCTTTCAGTACGACGTCAGCGACCGCGTCTTCTTCGGCAAGAAAAAGAATCGCATCGAGGTGACAGTAAACAAGGAAAGCGAGAACACTCAGGTAAATATGGCCGAAAGAAGGGCTGACTACTGGAACTTCGGTGGCATCATCCGACCTGTATTTGTCATCAGCAAGCCTGCTACAAACATCGACCGCGTGGCTATCAACGCTGGCATGGACGGCCGTTTCATTGCCGACTGCTTCTTCAATCGTGCCATCGATGGTGCGAAAGTGCGCACGGATATTGTTGATGAAAAGGGCAAGACCATCGCAACAAATACGACCGAGTCACGCAGCACTGACATTGCAAAGATAGATTTCAAGGTCAATAGTCCGAAGCTATGGAGTGCCGAGACACCTTATATATATAAGGCAGTCTTCACGCTCATCGATGCAAAGGGCGCAACACTGCACCGCGAAGAACAGAAGTTCGGCTTCCGCACTATAGAATATCGCACGTCAGACGGTGTGTATATCAATGGCAATAAGGTCATCTTCAAGGGCGTGAATCGTCATAGTTTCCGACCTGAGTCGGGACGAACTCTCAGCAAGGCGAAGAACATTGAAGATGTAGAATTGATAAAAAGCATGAACATGAACGCCGTGCGACTCAGCCACTACCCAGCCGACCCTGAGTTCCTCGATGCCTGCGACTCGCTCGGTGTCTATGTGGAGTGCGAACTCAGCGGATGGCATTGGGCACACGATGCTATAAACGGACAAAAGCTTGTTAAGTCGATGGTTACACGCGATGAAAACCATCCTTCTATCATCTTCTGGAGCAATGGCAACGAAGGCGGCTTCAACTACGAACTTGAACCTGAATATGCACGCTGGGACATACAGAAGCGTGTTGTCATCTATCCGTGGGAGAATAGAAACGGCTTTGAAACCAAGCATTATCGTTCATGGGGCGAGACACAGGAGTTCATGCGCAAACCAGAAATATTCATGCCGACGGAATTCCTTCACGGACTCTACGATGGCGGCCACGGTGCAGGACTCAAAGACTACTGGGACATGATGATGGCAAACCCTCGTTGTGCTGGCGGTTTCCTCTGGGACTTGGCCGATGAAGGCGTGAAGCGTGTCGATATGGATGGCTTCATCGACAATGTAGGAAACTATGGCGCAGACGGTATCGTAGGTCCTCACCACGAAAAGGAAGGCTCGTATTTCACCATTAAGGAAGTGTGGAGCCCTGTACAAATCAGTCACACACAAGCAAGTGGTAAGGATATCCTTTCAATCGACAACTGCTACAACTTCCTCAACCTCAATACGTGCAAGTTCTCTTACAAGTTCCTGCAAATGCCTAAGGTGGGCGAGACGACGGTAAAGACACTCAAGAGCGGCACATTTGCTGCCCCTGACGCTGCCCCTGGCGTGAAAGATGTGAAGGTTGAAATACCTACGATGGATGCAGCAGACGCACTTTCAGTTACTGCAACCGACACGCACGGAAAGGAAATCTTTACGTGGACATGGAAACTCAAACGCCCACAGATTGCTGTCAATAACGCTCAAATCAGCACATCGGAAGACGAAAAGACTCTCGTCGTTTCAAGTTGCGGACGCACATACACGTTCTCAAAAGACAATGGACGACTTGTTGATGTCAAGGTCGGAGGCAAGACTATCTCGCTAAGCAACGGCCCACGTTTCATTGCTATCAAGCGTGCCGACCGCAGCATGGACCAGTTCTACAACCACGACGACAAGTTTGCTGAAAAGAAAAAGACCTTCTACACCGAGTATCCTGACCTCGGCACGTTCGACGGATTCAAGGTCGAAGGCAACAAACTGACGGCTAATTATCGCCTCGGAAGTTTCGACAAAGCCGAATGGACATTCTGCGAAGACGGCAACGTGGCACTTGATTATACCTATAACTTTGGTGGAGTCGTTGACATGATGGGCGTGGAATTCGACTATCCAGAGACCTCCATGAAGGCAAAAAGCTGGGTGGGCAACGGTCCTTACCGCGTATGGCAGAACCGTATGCAAGGCCCACAATACGGTTTTTGGCAGACAGACTACAACGACCCGATACCTGGCGAGTCGTTTGAATACCCTGAATTCAAGGGCTACTTTGCCAACACAGATTGGATGAAGTTCACCACGACCGAAGGCAATATCTCGATTTCAAATGCCGACGACAGCAATTTCATAGGCGTATATTCGCCTCGCGACGGCCGCGACCATATACTCTACACACTGCCACAGACGGGCATCTGCATACTGAAAGTCATACCAGCCGTAAGGAACAAAGTGAACTGCACCGACCTCAACGGTCCATCGGCGCAGCCTTTCTGGGCAAAGAACGAAACGTTCAGCGGAAGAGTGATTTTGAAGTTCGAATAGGGCATTTCGGGCATTTGCCTACACTCCAAAGCACATAGCATATTCAGTCGATGCATAACTGAGCCTTTCACACCTCAGGTGTTTATCGCGTCACACCTAAAGTGTGACCACCCCTGACACCTGAGGTGTGACACGCTGAACACCTAAGGTGTGGAGGGCTGAAGTAATTGATAATTGACAATTGATAATTGATTGCCGCGATATACCTTATTATATTACGCGCGCACGCAATTATGAGCATTTTTGAGAAAAAAGTCCTGCTTTTTGACAATTATTTTTCATAAAGCCTCAGATTTTTTAGTGCGCCCCCGTTGGGTAGGGTGTTCAAAATAAGCACTGAAAGTGCGACGGAATATAGGATAGTGCGCGAGCACTATCT
>JAUNQM010000174.1 GCA_030536165.1 Prevotellaceae bacterium
GGATAATTGAAAATGGATAATTGAGGGCGTAAATATACCTTATTATATTACGTGCGCGCGCAAATATGAGTCATTCTGCGGAAAAAGTCCTGTTTTTTGGCAAATATTTTTCTTGTAAAGAATAATTATCCTTCCCTATCGTCATCCTGTAATCGGCTGGGGTGTTCAGGCATGACGAGAGTAATGGGTACAAAAAAAGAGAAGGTTTGTGGCCTTCTCTTGTACTCCCACCGAGAATCGAACTCGGATCTAATCTTTAGGAGAGACTTATTCTATCCATTGAACTATGAGAGCATCATCAGTTGTCTGGTAGATTGGTCGTTTAGTCGTTTGGATATTGGGGGATGTCCCGCCAAACAACCAAACGACTAATCTCCTAAACAACGTTCTTACTTCTTCTTGCTTTTCTTGATGAAGAGGTAAGCTATTGGTGAAGCAATGAAGATTGACGAGAGTGTACCGAAGATTACACCAAGTATCATTGCGAATGCGAATGAACGGATGCTCTGTCCACCAAGCACGAAGATGCAGAAGAGGACGAGGAGTGTTGTTGTTGATGTATTGATGGTACGTGCCAATGTCTGGTTCAGTGATTCGTTGAAGAGTTTGTAGTGTTCGCGGTTAGGATAGAGCTTGATGTTCTCACGCATACGGTCGAATACTACCACCTTGTCGTTGATTGAGTAACCGATAACGGTAAGGATTGCACCGATGAATGTCTGGTCGATTTCGAGTGAGAATGGCATCCATCCCCAGCAGATTGAATAGAGACCGAGAACTGTGAGTGCGTCGAATGCAAGTGCTACTGTTGAACCGATTGAGAATGCCATGTTGCGGAAGCGGAGCAGGATGTAGAGGAAGATTACGATGAGGGCGATGATACAGCTGATGTATGCGCCGTGGGTAATATCCTTTGCTACTGATGGTCCCACCTTTGTTGATGAGATGATTGAACCACCATTGCGTACGTCTGGATCCTTGAATGTCTCGAAGTCTTTCTGTGTGCAGAGGCCTGCGTCAGAGAGTGACTTGAAGAGTTTTTCTTCTACTTGTCCGTCGATAGCTGGGTCGTTTTCTTCTATCTTGTAGTTTGTTGAGATACGGATTGTCTTGTGGTCAGTTCCGAGTGCGATAGCTGATGAGTTATAGCCTTCGAATGTTGATGCGAGGACTTCGCGTACCTGCTCTGGCTCTACTGCCTTCTCGAATACAACTACATAGTTACGTCCACCTGTGAAGTCGATACTCTTGCTGAGTCCGCGTGTGAAGAGGAATGCAAGGAATACGATTGCTGCGATGCCTACGAGTGTGAATGTCTTCTTGTACATGCTCATGAAGTCGAACTTGGTGTTCTGCATGAAGTTCTTCGACATTGCTGTAACGAAAGTGAGGTTCTGCCACTTGTCGTGCTTCAGTCTGTTCTCATAAACGAGACGAGTGAGGAATACGGCTGTGAAGAATGAGCATACGATACCAATGATGAGTGTGGTAGCGAATCCACGGATAGGACCTGTACCGAACATGTAGAGGATGATACCTGTGAGGATTGATGTGAGGTTAGAGTCGAAGATTGCTGAGAATGCGTTGCTGTAACCAAGAGCAATTGCCTCGCGGGTTGTATGTCCTGCGCGGAGTTCTTCCTTTGTACGTTCATATATAAGCACGTTAGCATCGACTGCCATACCGAGTGTGAGCACGATACCTGCGATACCTGGCATTGTGAGTGCTGCCTGGAATGATGTGAGGATACCGAGTGTGAAGAAGAGGTTGAGGAGGAGTGCGCAGTCAGCTACGAGTCCAGGGATTACTCCGTAGAGCATCATCATGAAGATGCAGAGGAGTACGAATGCGATGATGAATGACCAGATTCCCTGATTGATTGAAGCCTGACCGAGTGATGGACCTACGACTTCTTCCTGTACGATACGTGCTGGAGCAGGCATCTTACCTGAAACGAGTGTGTTTGCCAAGTCCTTAGTATCTTCAACTGTGAACGAACCTGTAATCTGAGAGTTACCACCGTCGATTTCGCAGTTTACGTTTGGTGCGCTATAGACAACGTTGTCAAGAACGATAGCAACAGCCTTGCCTACGTTAGCCTTTGTGAGCTGTGCCCAACGACGTGCACCGTCGCTGTTCATGCTCATGCTTACTGATGGCTTGCCGAAGTTGTCGAATTCGTCGCGTGCAGTAGTGATGACGTCACCCTCGATAGGTGCGCGACCGTTAGTCTGAGTTACCTTGATTGCATAGAGTTCGAAAATCTCGTGACGAGCATCGAAGTCAGCTGCCTTTGCACCCCAGAGGAGCTTGAGGTCTGTAGGGAGAACTCTTTTTGCATATTCGCTGTAGATAACCTTGTTGACGTCAGCTGTGTCACGATAGCTTGCATAACCTACGCATGCACCACGAGAACCCTGTGCTGGCTGGAAGATAGCGAGAAGAGGGTGCTGCTTCTTTGCCTTTTCAATGTCGGAACCATTCTTTGCCTTATCCTTTGCTGCGTCCTTGTCACCAGTCTTGCTGAGTGCTGCTGCAAGGTCTTTCTTTGCATCGGCTGTAGCTGCAGTGTCCTTAACTTCAGCTTCTGCAGTTTCTTCTGCTGCTTCAACTTTTTCTGCTACTGCAGTTGTGTCTTCAGCAACTTCTCCGTTGTTAGCAGCAAGCTGATCAAGCTGGTTGAAGTAAGGGATGATTTCGCTTCCGTTGAATGTCTCCCAGAATTCGAGGTTTGCACTTCCCTGGAGGAGCTTACGCATACGCTCTGGCTCTTTGATACCTGGCATTTCAACCATGATACGACCTTGCTGGCCTTCGAGCTTCTGGATGTTAGGCTGAACAACGCCGAACTTATCGATACGGCTGCGGACAACTCTATAAGAGTTTTCGATTGCTGCACCAACTTCCTTGTTGAGGGCTGCAATGACTTCCTTGTCAGTGCTTTGAGTGTTAACCTCGCCCTTCAACTGCTGAGTTGCGAAGATTTCAGCAAGACGTCCGTTTGGCTTAACTTCTTTGTAGGCATTGACAAACAGAGTGATGAAGTCAGTCTGTGAAGTCTTAGCTTCTTCCTTTGCCATTGACAAAGCCTTTACATAATCCTGGTCTTTTTTGTGGTCGGCGAGAATATCCACTACGTCTGGAACAGATACTTCCAGAATAACATTCATACCACCTTTCAGGTCAAGACCTAAACCAATCTCTGTTTCACGGCACTGCTTAAATGTGTAGCCTAACCATACCTTTTCATTTGCTATCGAGTCAAGATACTCCTGACCTTCACGCTCTCCCATCGCAGCAGCCTTGTTCTCATAGTGGCTTGTTACGAAGGAGAATGACAAATAAAAGATGCAGACAAGTGCTAAAGCAATAGCGATGAACTTTACAATTCCTTTGTTTTGCATAATTTTTTTGTTTATTTTAATTATTAAATATTAGTATTCGCGATTTTAGCGTGCAAATATAACGAAAAAATCCGACATAGAAGACTTTTTCGCTCTTTATTTGATAAAAAAAGGTAAAAATGTGGTGTTTTAGTCGATTTTCAGCCAACAAATCATAGGAAAGTGGTCGCTGACCGTGATTTTGTTGTCAACTTTGCATGCATAAGGTTTGATTGCGCCGGAGCAGAGAATGTTGTCAATTCGGACGTAAAATCCTTTCTCGTTGTATGAGATTCCGAGTCCGTTACCTGATGATACGAAACAATCGGTGAGCTCAGATGCGATGGTGTGATGGACGTAGGATATTGGATTGTCGTTGAAGTCGCCGCAGACGATTAACTTCTCGTTTTTATGTTCTGAGATAAAGGCGGCAATTTCGCGTGCCTGTTCGCTCCGAGGAATCGTTGCGTTGGAGAGTTTTCTTACTATAAACTTTGACTCTTCCTTGATGTTGTCGCGTTCGAAGTTGCGGTCTCTAATGTCGCGCAGCATCTCTTTATATTCCTCTTTTTCGTCGGAACTAAACTGGTAGCTTTCAAGGTGACAATTGACAACAAGGATAGTGTCTGATTCTTTCTTCAACCAGAAAGCAACAGCAGAGTTTTTATTCGATTTCACCAAGATATTTTCTACTTTGATAATAGGATATTTGCTTATGACAAAGAGGTCTTTGTTGTCCTTGATTTCTTCTATGTCGCCACTGAAAAATTCATACGTGTTCAGTGTTTTCTTGAGGTATTCAAATGGGTATCCTATACCGTATGATTCTTGTAGGCAGACGATGTCGGCATCGGCATTTTTGAGGTACTGCAACACTACGTTCTCACCGTTTTCATCATATTCTTTAGACCCAAATGAATGCGTATTGTAAGAGATAACCTTTATGGCATCTTCGTGCACTGTGCTTGGCATGTTCAGTGGGCAGTATGTTCTGATAGGTGCGGCACAGATGATGAATCCAATAATAGGGATTACCAGATACTTCTTCTTTACAAAGAACCAGAACACGAATAAAGCAAGGTTGATAAGGATAAAAAATGGGAAGAACAGTCCGATTGTGGAGAGCTTTGGAAATGACGCAGGGTTAATGTAATAGCTGTAGCCCACGACAATCATTGCCAATATGCTTGCCACATTAGCCCCTGCAATGACTTTGAGAAAAGGATTGCCTTTCTTATCCTTCATACAATCTTAAACCTTCAATCCGGCCACTGTCTTTGGTTGTCGGTATTATCTTTAATCCCTGAAAAATCTATTAAACTTACGGCTGCCTGTGAAGAACCTCGTGTTGCTTCCACCGCCTCTCTGCCAATGTCTGATAAGCAAGAAACCAAATAGCATGCCGCCAAGGTGGGCGAAGTGTGCTACGTTTGAGTTACCATAGCTTGCAAGTCCGGAGATGAGTTCGATGGCAATATAAATCATCACAAACCACTTTGCCTTAATAGGCACAGGCAGTGGGAATATGAAAATTCTCTCTTCGGGGAATATCATTCCAAAGGCAAGTAGGATGCCGTAGATAGCACCTGAGGCACCAACGGTTGTCCATGTGTTGAGGAATGCATCCATGCCTATCTGCATCTGTCCGTTGAGGTTTACCATCTCGTAAGCCGACAGTCCTTGCGCATAGTATGCTATAAGCTGCACAAGCTCTTGCACGAGTCCTGCGCCAATACCACAAATAAGATAGTAGATAAGGAAACGCTTCTCGCCCATGACGCGCTCAATGGTCACGCCAAACATCCACAAGGCGAACATGTTAAAGAAGATATGCTGCCAGTTGGCATGCATAAACATGTATGTTATGAGCTGGTAGAGTTGGAAGTCTGAAGCCTTGAAGAAGTGCAGGCCTAATATATTATTAAGGTCGATGCCACGCAGTCCGAGCACATACATAGCAAAGAATGCGATGACATTGATGATAAGAAGATTTTTGGTTACTGTAGGTATTTCACGCATGATGATTATCCTTTATTCGTTTGTGAGTGCAAAGATAGTGCAAGTTGAGCGAAATACAA
>JAUNQM010000175.1 GCA_030536165.1 Prevotellaceae bacterium
AAGACAAGTTTGTCGGAGGCATCAGGAATCAATGCACGAATGTCGTTTTTGTTTTCAAATGCTTCCTTTGCACTACCGATTCGGTTATAGAATTCAAGCAGCGATTGCGACGTAAAACCTTGAATACGTGTTAGGGCAATGGTGTAGATGGTTTCTTCTATTGTCATTTCTTGTCTGATTTCAAGTATTCGTAACCAATGCGACAGCGCAAACAGTCTTTCTTGTCGCAATATTCCTTTTTAAGTTGTATCAAAGCCTGTGAATCGCCAGCGTTAGCGACTTCAAGCCCGCACTCACTCCACATTGAAACGATATGGTTCTTTTCTGCTTTAAGTTCATCGAAAAGAGCGAGAGCCTTAACGCATAAAGACTCGTCTCCTTTGTGCTTCCCGTATGCAAAAAGCATTGGAATCGCCACATTGATAATGAGTAAATCTCTCGTTGAAACCGATATTTTTCTCGTGTTGTCACAAAGTTCTGTTGCTTGTGTGTCGAAGAGTTCGCGCAACTCTTTTACGTTCACACATTCTATCAGACGGCTAAGTGTTGTGCGGCCATTGAAATAAAGATTTGCCAGTTGCGAAACCCTGACATGAGGGAAGTTGGCTGGGCGAAGTCGTAGATATTTCCACAGTTGTGGACTGATAGGCTTGAGTGAGAATTTGTGCTGCAAATAGACGTATTCGCGTTCAAGTTGCTTGGCATAGTCACTGCCAAGTCGAGTGAAAAGTGAAGCTTGTCCCATGAATATTGCTTCAATCTGAAGCAGATTGTCGTGATGATGAGCCACACTGTTCATAGGTATGCTCAATGCCCATTGTTCGAATGCGTCGCCATTGACCCCAAAGCCAAAATAACGTGCTAATGTGACAAAATACGCCTTTTCCCAGTCTTCGTTGCAGCGTGCGGCTATTTCCTGTATGTGACGTGTCTTTTCTTCCAATCGTTCAGTTTGTAATGCCGACATCCAGTTATGCACGACAAGCCGTGGGAGCGTTGGGATTACCTTGTAGCAAGGAGGGTATTTGTCAGTGGAAAGGAGTTGTTCGTATTCTGATTTTATGCGCTGAGGTACGCAGAGCTGATACTGAGGAACAATGCCGCCAGCCTCTGTCTTTACCTCCATATTTACGTCCTCTGCCACGTGGAGAATCACATTGTTATAGTTCTTATCGGTATGATGACCATGCTGATACCAATACGAAGACTTGTCGTGAATCTCTACGTTTCCCACCCACAGCGTACCGCCGATTTTTATCTTTGCATTGAAGAAGTCGGGGCCTGCGTCAAGGTTCTGCAGCCCTGGGTCGATGATTTCAAGCGGCGTTCCATCAGTGCAGAACTGTTCTTTGAGTGGGAACATCTTATGTTTCCATACGTATTGCAGAAGTCGTTCCATAGTATTACTCGTAGAAAATATGCCACAGCTGAAAGGCCGTGGCATATTTTTTACATATATATTATATAATGTGTAAATAGATTATCTGAGGAGGTTGTTGCGAATCTCAGAGATTTCCTCGTTAACCTCAGCAAGCTGTTCCTTAAGCTGAGCAACGTCGATAGCGTTGAGCTTCTTGAGAGGAGTGAGAGCATCGCTGAGTTCGTTGAGTTCAGGAGAGTACTCCTTCAGACGATCGAGAGCGTCGAGGAAGAGAACGGTACGATAAGTGATGTTAGAAGCGTTCTCGTCAGTGAAACACTCAATGAACTTGTTGTTAGGATCCTGAGAGAGGATGTAGAGTTCCTCAACGAGGTAAGCGCAAGTTGTCTCCCAGAAGAAGTTGATGCGTCCAGCTTCGTCTTCTGCCTCGTAGAACTTCTTAATGAGTTCTTCGTGGTTGAGAGTATCTGTAGCTTCAGTAAAGATCTTGAATGCAGGGTCGTCGATATCTACAACGAGCTGCTTGATAGCAGCCTCATAGCCATCAGCAGGCATTCCGTAAGCCTTAGCAATAGTCTTGTCAGCATCAAGCATTGCAACTGCACGATACTTCTGTGAGAGAGTTACAAGTTCGTCAAGAGAGTCTGGTGAGATAAGATATTCAGGCTTAACCTGTGCTTCTTCCTCTGTAAGAACGATTTTACCTTCACGGAGTGACTGCATGAAAGGAACTTCGCCCATCTTTGTGAATTCTGCTGCAAGGCTGTCAATCTGCAACTTGATGTTTGCTTCAATCTGTTCCTGCTCGAAGCTCTTTTCTTCTTCTACTGCTTCGTTGTTTGTCTTCTGTTTGTTGCCGCAAGATGCAAGTAATGCGATTGCTGCGAGTGAAATGAATAATTTCTTCATGTTTGTAATGTTTTTAATAATTTATTGAATAATAATTTTTAATATTTTAGTTTCTTTCTTTTCTTACGTATCTACCAGGGCAATCATAGAGCAAGCAGAGCGATACGATTATGCCCATGATTATCATTACTGCTATGTTGAACCAGAGTGTTTTCACGTGCCAATCACCGAGTATCTTTTCGCTACTGTAGAATGGTGCACGGCCGTTATGGCTCAATGGCGGCACGAAAGCAAAACCTGCATTGATTACGATATGCCCGTCAACTACCTGACACAGATTCTCTGCCGATGAGTTGAGCACAAAGCTCTCAAGTTGCTTGTTGAAGTGGTCTTTCTTTAGTTGAGCCACTTGGTCTTTACCAATCGCACGAATCATTGCTGCCACCTTGCGGTCTAATGCAAGCGTGGTTGTGTTGCTTCGCTTGTCGAGAACCTTTTCAGCTGCCTTGCATGTGGCTTTCAGACTTTCGTATGAATAGTCGCCATCGTATGGTTCCATGCCGCAGATATCGAGAACCACTGGCAGAGAGTTCTTTATCACAGTCATGTGGGCATCTATTTCCTCTTGACTCTTGCCGCGCTGTTTCTTCGATTGCATTGTCTCAAGCTGCGACTCTATCTCATCCAGATATGAATGAGAGTAGTAAGATGCCGTGTATCTCTCTTTATCCTGGTCGAAGAAGTTTTTCTCGTAATCGTTATCGGTGAACGATGTCACAGCCAATGCCTCGAATGCCCAACGCGATGGGATTACATCGCCAATGACAGGCACGTTGCGTGTCGTGCTCTTTGGCGTCAGGTCGGCAAAGTCAACCACCAGTCCGCAAAGCAGTATCTGCGGTATGAGCAATATCGGTATGGTGATATAGATAGCCACAACACTGCTCATGCACTGCGACAACAGCAGACCTGTGAGTGCTGCGAGGAACGCTGTGACAAACAATATCATCCACCAAGTGAAGAACATATCGGTGATTTCCATCACGGTATTGCCCACTATCAGGAAGAGTAATGTCTGCACAAGCGCCACTATTCCCATGAAGATTATCTTGCTCCAGATGTAGCTCTTTTGGTTGAGTTGTAGGAACTTCTCGCGTTTTAGCAGTGCGCGGTCTTTTATTATCTCTTCAGCGCTGCCGCTCATTCCGAGGAATGTTGCCACGATTACAGCCATGAAGTAATACGACACAAGGTTCTGATTATTCATTATGCTGTAGCCTTCGAGTGGCGTGTATTTCGTAAGCAATGCGCAGATAAATGCCAGCACAGGTGCTTCTAAAAGCGTGATGAGAAGATACTGTAGGTTTGTTTTCTTCGCCATCATATTGCGATGTAGGAAGATTCCTATCTGCTTTAATGCGTTTGGCCGACGTTGGTCGGACGGTGGCAAGTCTTCTACTTTGGTCTTTGACTTTGGCGCAGTCTGCAGATACAGTTCGTGCCACTCCTTTGGCGTCTTCTTGCGCATGTCGGTCTGCTCGCCTGTTTCGCTGAGCACACGCTCGTCGATGATGTTTAGTATCACCTCTGGGTTCACGTTTCCACAGGTCGGACATGTGCTTATATCAGCGTCGGCATAGTTTGCCGCCTTCTTGAAGTATGTCACAGCCTCTATCGGGTTACCGTCATAGATAGGGTAACCGCCCTTGTCTAATACCCACAGACGGTCGAACAACTTGAATACGTCGCTCGATGGCTGGTGTATGTTTGCCACTATGAGTCGTCCCTTGAAGGCTTGTTCCTTGAGCAGGTTTACCACAGTTTCCGTGTCGGCTGACGATAGTCCCGACGTCGGTTCGTCGAGGAAGAGTATTGCAGGCTCACGTATCAGCTCCAGGGCTATGTTGAGTCGCTTGCGCTGACCTCCCGATATGTATTTGTTGATGGCAGAACCCACCTTGAGGTCTTTCGATGCCTCAAGGCCGAGTTCATGCAACATCGTCATCACTCGCTTGTCTATTTCCTCGTCAGGCATGCCGTCGAAGCATAGGCGTGCTGTGAACCAAAGGTTCTGATAGACGGTCAATTCCTCGATAAGCAGGTCGTCCTGCGGCACGAATCCTATCAGGTTCTTGGCTTCTTTCTCGCTTATGTCGTGACCGTTTATCGCTACGCCACCTGTCTGTGGACGCAGACTGCCGTTGAGCAGAGAGAGCAGAGTGGATTTTCCTACGCCGCTTCCTCCCATTATGGCAACGAGTTCGCCGCCGTAGAGGTTGAACGTGAAATCGTGCATTCCATTGTCGCCACCTTCGCTGAAACGGAAATCGATGTGGTTACCGCGCAGTTTTATCTGCGGACGCGCGACTTCTTCTGCCTTGTGAGGTTGCATTGCGTTGAAGTAGTAGAGCGTCTTGTCTTTGTGGCTCTTCATCACTCCGCTGCGCTGCCAAATCTGGAAAGTGCCTGGCACAAGGGGAACGTCGTTCATCGTCACCGTACCCTTGCCGTCGTAGATGAATACTACGAGGTTGAGGCGTTCAAGATATAGTGTGCGCAGTGTACCCTCACTGTAAGGTCTTATCTTGACCAAATCCGATTTTGCATCTTCTTCAACGAAGGCTACCATGCCGTCGAACTCTTCGTTGGTCACGTTAAACGTGTCGGCGATAATCTTGAACGTGGCTTTGTCGTCAACCTTATGAGTCTCTACCGTACATATCTCCATCAGTCGGAGAAGCATCAGCGCCTGTTCCTCGGCAGTGATTTTGCCTGGGAGTTTTGCGCATATATCGCTTACCATAGAGTCGAGTTCGTCCTCTGGCATGCCTACATAGAAGCTGCGCAGGTCGTTGAAGAAGTCCAACGACGACTCCAGGTCGCGCACTCCGAACTGATGAACGAGATAGTTCGTGAGTATTTTGTTCGATACGTCGCTGTCGGTCTTGTCCTTTTCGCAGAACAAGGCAAAGATATTCAACAGGCTTGATAGTATAATATCATTCATCAGCAGACAATACTACAAAATACGCTACAAATTTAGGAAACTTTTTTCATTCCCACAAATTTTGCATTTGTTTTTTTCATTTCATGCAATTTTTATGCCATATTTGAGGCGTTTGCTGGGAGGGTCATTTGGTATGCTTTTAGCACTCGTTCGGTCAAGGTTCTTTACACGTCGTTAATACTCGGGAAAAGTTTTGCAAAACTTTGCCGGAAGTTTT
>JAUNQM010000176.1 GCA_030536165.1 Prevotellaceae bacterium
TTAAGACGCTATAGAGGTATCGTTCGCACTGCTTTCTTTAGATGCCTCTGATGCCTTATGATTGCTGCATGCACATAACATGCAAGTTAAAAACAGCACCTTAATTATGAGCGATACTTTCATATTCATTTGTTTTCTTTGTTGAAAAATATTACCTCCGAATAGAGCGGCTTGAGCTTATCGACAGGTGGAAGTTGCATATAGTCGCCATAGCAACGAGTCAGCTGTGCCTCTGGCTTATTAGGTCCGAGGAATGAAGTGTCCTCAAATTGATATTGTTTCAGTGGGAACAACTCATCAGGATAGAGGCCTTTGTTCTTATAGATTGATATCTCTGAATAGATATTTTTTGCGGTTTCATCGGGCTTTTTATCTTTGATGAGTTCTAATGCTGCGAGTTGTTTTTCCTGTCGTTGCCTATAGTCTTCTTCCGTGATGAGCCCATGCTTTCTGCGACGCTCAATGTATGCCAAGTGTTCTTCTGCCCTGTAGCGCTCGTAGTTGCTTTCATTCATGCAGATAGTTCGGTAAAGATCTACGCTGATACCTTTATGTGCATACGAGCTGTCTTGTGGGAAGAGTTCGCACTTTGTCTCTGAATGGATGTCCTTCACGTGTGCCCAGCCATGAAAATAGAGAGGCTCAGACTCTTCGTTCTCAAGGAAGTAATCTGCTGGAAGTTCCTTTTTCAGGCATTCCACTGCTTTTGCATACGTGTCGTCAAAGAGGTAGAAGTCGAAGTCATCGTCCCAGGGTATGAAACCTTTATGACGAACAGCGCCAAGCAGCGTGCCGTATGTAATGAAATAAGGAATGTCGTGGCGTTCCAGTATCTCCTTTATTGCTTTGGCTATATCTAACAGGCGCATCTGCACCTTTCTTACGTCTTCTTGTGTGTACATCTTTATTTTATTTACAGAATGACTGATATTAACTTTGATTTATTTGTGCGTTGCATAGAATCGCAGCATCTGGTAAGGGAACTTTATCTTCTGCTTCCACGAAAGCGACGCTTTCTTCCCTACGATTCTCGTATCTAACTCTGGTATGTCTTCAATGTCGAAGTCGAATTTCGTGGCATTGTCTATCTCTTGTTCGATGAATTTCTTATCATCAACCTTGTAGCAGTTCACGCCCGAACCATCATTGCCCCAGTTGCGCACAAGACTTTTAGCTGGGAAGATGGAATGGTAGTCGTTGAGTATCGAACGTGTCACAGCACATGTGTCGCCGTAGAGTGGTGCGTTGATGTTTATCATGCGGTAGAGCGTGTAGAGTATTCGTGGTTCTTTTCTGAATATCTTCCACACCTTGTGCCAACTTTTCAGTATGGCTATCACTTCCTCCTTATTATATTTATAGAACTTCCGCTTCCACACGCCTGCTCCCCATGCTGAATACTCGTACGATGAATATGCCGTGTGTGGGTACGTCTTGTCTAAGGTGACTGGTGTGTATCCACAAATTGCCTGTATTTCATCACGGTCGGAGAACATCGTCAGTCCTTTGTTCATGTAGTCGAGGAAGTTCGGCGAAAACTCGTTGTCGTCTTCTGAGACTATGTATCTGTCGTGCCCCATGCCGTAGCAGCAGTCGCGTATGGCAATGAAGTTCCTTGCAGGTCCATAGTTCTCATCACGTTCCTGCAATATCACATTGTGAAACCTTGCCTTTACTTCGTTGAATGCCTCGCCATGAAGGTAATCCTTTAGCCGTTCCCATCCTGCGCGGTGCGATTCCTTTGCAGGGTAGTCCAGGGCAATGAACACGTCTGTCTTATCAGCATCTGTGCATCGCGACAACGACTCCACGCAACGGCGGAAATGCACGTCGCGGCAGAGGGTGTAGATTATCACAGGGGCGTATGTTTTCATTTGCGGATTTACAGATTTACAATTTACGGGTAGGTTTTCTAAAATATCGATGAACTCTAAATTTGCTAATCCATTAACACATCGATCATTTCAGGCGCAAACACAGGCATGCCAGTTGCGTCATGTATGTCTTTTCTCTCGGCAAAGGAGTCGTCTATGAATATGGCCTTGCCTTCGCCTATGTAGTCTTTCTTCTGACTTTCACGCGGCAGGTGTATCACTTCATCGAAGATGTCTTTTACCCTGAACTGCACCAACTCCGACTCTAAGTCGCCGTCGTGTTTCGAGAGCAAAACAACTCTCTTGCCCTTGTTCACGCATTGATATAAGAACTGCACCAATCCCGCGTTGACATACTTCTTTTCAAGAATCAGGCAGTCATCGTAATCTACATACACGGTGTCATACTCGATGTCGGTCTTATATCGGTTACTGAAAGCACGGTCGAGTTCCACGTTGTATGCGTTAGGAGTAACATCCACGTCGTAATCAAAAGCATCGAAGATAGACAGCAACGGCAGGTTTACGCCCAATGCACACGACAACAGGGCCGAACCGCCGAAGCGCGATGCCACTTCAAGCAGGCAAAGTTGGCCGTTCTTGTCGCGTTTCACTTGGTAGAACCAAGCCCCACGCAACTCTATGCGTGAGTTAATCTCTTTTGCCATCTGGCTAAATTCGTCTTGATTGTCAACAAACGATGTGTTGACGCTTATGCCTGCCTTTACGCGATTTCTCTTTCTTGCAGCGGCATATCGAAGCACGCCATGACGGTCGGTGAAGCAATCTACAGTGTATTCCTCACCTGTCAGACATTCTAATATAAGGTAGTCATCGCCGCTGTTCAGTTTCTCGTTCAGTGCATCTCTCGTGGTTATCTTTTCTGCACCGATTGAACTATGACCTACGTTTGGTTTCACAAACACAGGGAATTCCATCTCGTCATCTTCGCTGTAAATCTTCGGAATCCTCACTGCATCTTTGAGCACGGAATAAGTCTTTGCTTTCGAGAGGCAGATGTCAGTGGTCTCACTCGACGAGGCAATAACTTTGCAGCCAAGCTCTCCTTCAATCTTCTTCAGCACTGCAAGAGCCATGTCTGTCGATGGATAGATGGCGTCGATAGCCTTCTCAACGACTATCGCTTTCATCTTCTCGGCGAAGTCTGGCGCATTGACAAAAGGAATGTCTCCGACATAATCTTTGAACACAAACCGTCCGTGGTCGTCAACCGAACTTCCTCCAATAAGGTTGAAGAAGGTTGAAAACTTCAGGCACTGGTGTATGTCAAGACCTATTTCCGAGCCACAAGGGAAAACAAGTATGTTTCTTTTCGTCATCGGCATCTTATATTGATTTCATGTTTCAATGACTTTAATTCCACTTTTTATCATTCGATTTATCCTTTGATTTATAATCGATTCAAGCGAGGAACGAGCGCCTTTCTGAAAAGTCCTTTTCCATATTTGCGAGATTTATGAATGATTTATGTTAGGATTTACATCTTACGAATACATCTGTGATAAATCTTACATAAATAATTTAAGGCTATTTAATTAAGGCGGCCTTCGGCCTTGCATCAGTGATAAATCTTTGAGTAAATCATTGGAAAAATCTATTGTAGTTTCTATTTTCTTAATAGTTCTATCACTCTTTCCACGTCATCGTCGGTTAGGGCGTGGTGAATTGGGAGGCAGATTACCGTGTCGGCCATGCGGGTTGCATTCGGCAGATTTGCTGGAGTTGCCGACGGCAAACTGCGATATGTTGAGAATGTGCTTATCAGCGGATAGAAATAGCGACGGCCGAGAACACCATTGTCCTTCATCTTGAAGTAGAGTTCATCGCGCGTCATGCCGTATGTCTTTTCATCAACGAAGATAGGAAAATAACTAAAGTTCAATTGCTCATTTTCTTCGGTTTCACCGCTAAATTCCTTGTTTATGTAGTCGAATGTTGTTAAACCTTCGATGTCTTTGAGTGCTTCGACGTAACGCGCTGCCACAGACTTGCGATGTGCTATGGCTGCATCCACCTTTCTGAGGTTTAGTATTCCGTAGGCTGAACGCATCTCGTCCATCTTTGAGTTGATGCCTGGAGCCACCACAGAGGTCTCGCCGGCAAAGCCGAAGTTCTTCAGATAGTCGATGCGTTGCTTCATCTCTGCATCGTGCATCACCATCGCGCCGCCTTCAATCGTGTTATACACTTTTGTTGCATGGAACGAGAGTGTGGATAAATCGCCAAATCTCATGATGGAATCGGCATTTTTTCTCACTCCGAATGCGTGCGCAGCATCATAAATCACCTTGAGATTATACTTTTTCGCAATGACATCTATGCGCTCTACGTCGCACGGTTTGCCATAGACGTGAACTGGCATAATGGCTGTAGTGCGTGCAGTTATGGCGCTTTCTATCTTCTCTGGGTCAATATTTCCGGTTGCGGGGTCAATGTCAACAAACACCGGCGTGGCACCGTTCCACCAGATAGAATGCGTTGTGGCTACGAATGAATAAGGTGTAGTGATTACTTCGCCCGTGATTCTGAGTGCTTGCAGAGCCGTGATGAGCGGTAGGGTGCCGTTGGTGAAAAGGCTAACGAACGGCACACCGAGGTATTCGGCAAGTTCTTTCTCAAGCTGGCGGTGGAAAGAGCCGTTGTTGGTTATCCATTTTTTGTCCCAAATCTGTTGCAAAAGCTCGGTGAAATCGGTCAAATCTGGCAACAGAGGCGAAGTTACAGTTATATTCTCCATAAGTAAATCCTTTCCAGTTTTGTTTGGTCGTATGCCATTGTTTCTTATCTCACGCAGAGGAAATTCTGACCAATTAGGTCTGCATTTTAATGGTGATTCAAGCCTAAAACAAGTTTTATCCTTGCCTCATCATTAGAACGCAACGTCTTCGATGTCTCAGAATTTTAGCAGAGGCGCAAAGGGTCGCAGAGGAGCCCCCTCCATCTCCCCCAGTAGGGGAGTGCTTAGTTCCCCTCCTACGGGGAGGGGTTAGGGGTAGGCCTTCTTTTGCGTTCTCTGTTTCTCTGCGATGCAGCTCAAAAGTTATGTCAATAACTTATATCTGGGTTGAAAAATCACGACGAATGCTTGCCTGCGGCGTGATTTTATAAAACAGATATTAAAGGCTGAAGCCTTTGAGCTGCACTCTGCGTGAAATTATACATGCTTAACTTGTATAAATCCATAATTCCTTGCAAACTTACAAAAATATTCTGAAAAGCATTGTCTTTTTTGCAAAAACTTTTATCGCGAGGGTTATTTTATGCATAAAAGCGAGTCAATCGAGCAGAATGGATGATGTTTTATTGTTCAATCGGAGCAGTCCTGAGGAGCCCCCTCCATCTCCCCCCGAAGGGGAGAGCCTTGTTCACTCCCTACGGATGAGGGTTAGGGAGGGGCTTTGTTCTCCATTCATACCATATTATCCCCTGTGTCAGGCAAGGAAAGCCGTTTTAGTGGCTGTTGAATCCCCATTAGGAACATGTCTGTTGCCTATGCCCTCCACACCTTAGGTGTTACCCTCGTCACACCTAACGTGTTACACCCCCTCA
>JAUNQM010000177.1 GCA_030536165.1 Prevotellaceae bacterium
CTTGAACTTTGAACTTTGAACCTTTGCCCTAAACCTTACTTCTTCTGTGGCTGACCTGCAAGTGCAGACATGTCCTTGAATACAGAGTTCTTATCGACGCGGATGTTTACGCCCTTGGCGATTTCAACTTCGATAGTGTTGTTTGTTGTGTCGATGTACTTTACTGTGCCATAGATTCCGCCGCCGATGATAACTGGCTGGCCTACTTCAAGGCTGTTCTGGAACTTCTGAATCTCTTTCTGCTTCTTCTGCTGTGGGCGAATCATGAAGAACCACATTACTGCGAAGAGCAGCACCATCATAAGGAGGAAGCTCATGCCGCCACCGCCTTGTGCCTGTAATAAAACTGACTGTAACATTTTTGTTTTGTTTTTAATTAATAATATGAATCCTAAAAATATTTGCTTTGACTTATTCCGCGGTAGGGATAGACTAAATGAAATAGTACATTGTAAATGGTAAATTGTACATGACTTATTCTTCCATCATCCACTCATCGAGCGAGCGACGTTCCTTCTTGGTCGGACGTCCTGTGCCTCGTGCGCGGTCGATGAATCCGCTTATCTTGCTCAGCTCAAGCATTTCGTATTGCTCAGGAGCCGTGATGTTCTCGTATATTTCAGGTATGAGCTTTGCTCCCACGCGTTGCTCTATAGGCTTGAGCACGCGGAATGAATAGGTAATCGGCGGTTTCTTTACGTCGATTTCATCGCCAGCCTTTATCATTCTCGAAGGCTTCACGTTCATGCCTCCAATGCTGACGCGACTATTCTTTATTGCTTCAACGGCAATGGTGCGGGTCTTGAATATCCTCGCCGCCCAAAGCCATTTGTCTATTCTTGCTTCTTCCATGCCTTACTTGAAACCTAAAACTTAAAACTTGAAACCTGAAACTTGCAACTTATTTCCCCAGAATGATTCCTGCCGTGCCTGTGATGTCGGCAACAGTTATCTCATTATCTTTGTCAACGTCGGCATTGCTGAAGTTAAACTTGGCAGGCGTCTGACCGAGTATGTAACTTGCCGTGGTAGTGATGTCGCTTACATCGACCAGGCCATCTTCGTTTGAGTCGCCAGCCAGACCGCTTGTCTGCAGTGTTACCTCTATCGAATTGCTCCAATCTGACTCGCCGTCTTTGTTCACGCCTTTCACCTTATATGAATATGTGTAGTCTGCGGAGAGTTCGTTGAATGTGTATTCGCAACCTTCGATGCCTTCGAGGGTCTTTGTCTGCGAGGCAGCACCACCGCCTGCTATTATCTCAATGCTTTCCATGTAATAGCGCTGACCAGAAGGCGACGTGAAGCTTATCTTATAGTCGGTCTGTATGTTGCTGAACTCGATTGTGTGCAATGAGCCGTCGGCTGTTACCGCTTTCGACTGAATATCTGTGCCGTTCTTGTCAATCAGTTTGACGGTGATTGTCGTAGCGTCTTTGCTATAGACACTTTCCTTGAACTTCACTATGACGTGACCATCAGGGTTGCTGAGCAATGGCGATGTGAGTGTACTTGAAGCCTTGCCTGATGCCATGCGCAGTTTGCCGTTGTCAGGGAACAGACCTGAACCTGTCCAGCCTTCGTTGTCCATAAACTTGTCGCAATCGGTACTTGCTGTACTGCCGCTTCCGTCACATTTTGCAAATGTCTCGGTCATGACTGTGTGGTCTTCCGTTACATTGTTCTGCGTCATACGAAGCTCTATGGTGTATGTCTCGCTGTTGTCGGAGTCAATCCAGTTTGCTGTAAAACTATTGCTTGTGATATTCGTGGCTGCGATTGCCGTAGGTATGTCTGGCAGATAGATAGGGTCAACGCCGCCATAGTTGTCGTATGAGAATGTCTTGTTTTGGCTTGAACCCCAGATATACTGTTCAAGCTTTGGATAATCGACGAATGGGTTTCTGTTGCCTTGTATCTTTGCAGCGGCATTGTTGCGGTCTATTTCTTTCTGCGAAACAGGGTCTTGCTCTGCCCAACGCAGCAGCATGGTGATGAACCACGACTTGAAACATGGGTATTTACTTCCGTCGAAACAATTGCTTCCCGCAGACTGCGTGAAACTGCTCATGCGGTTCTCGTAGCATGTTGCCATGTAGAAATATATGCGTGCGAAGTCGCCTTTGTATTCATCGTTTGGCTCAAACACAGTACCTGAATAGCCTGGAGTGGTACATTTGCCAAGCTTTGAGAATCCGTTGGCTGAAGTCTTTGTCGGGTTGCTTGTTTCTCCGAAGGGGTAGTTGCTACGCATGTTGTTTACGAAAGCATCTGTCGGAATCACGTGTACGATGTCCGACTTCATAGGCGATGCCTCGCCAAACCAACTCTGCGGCACGCTATGTTCCTTGTTCCATCCTGCACCTTCCGACGAGTTGCCTCCGGTCTTGTTGAACGTATAGTTCGTGATGTTAGAATACATGTCCCAGAGTTTTCCGTCAGCGCGTGCATCTGTCTTTTCGTAGTAGTCGTTGAGACTACTGTATGCCTTCACGTTAGGTTCTTTAATGATATTGTAGAGCGCAGTCTTAAGAGCCTGACCTTGTGTGCCGTTGGCTGCGCGATAGTATGTCCCAGAGCCGTTAGGACCTTGTGCAAGGGCTGTTTGAGTTGTTGCTATAAGTCCTATTGCGAGTGCTATGATGTAAATAGTTTTTTTCATTGTATGGGGTATGTAATATCAAATTGGGCAACAAAGTTAGTGCAAATAAACAACAAAAACAAAATATTTCACATATATTATATAAATAAGGTGAAAACGTGCGGCTAAAAAAAATAGACAGCCTACCTTGCGGCGGGCTGTCTTTTCTTTTATTGAGTAGTAACTCTTACTTGAACAGTTTCTGCGCCACGGCTTCGAGGTAGTCACGACAGTTCATCCATGTGTGCCCACCGCCTGGGTTGTAGAAGGTGTGAGGCATGCCGAGTTCGTTGAGTTTTGCATCGAGTGTGCGCGACGACTGCACGAGGAAGTCTTCTGTGCCTGTGCCGAGATACATGTAGCGCACGTTCTTCTTAATCAAATTGATGTCGGCGTATGTCCCGTTTGTGAAGTTGTCGGTAATCTCTGGCCCGAAGATAGCAGGGGCGAAGGCGCAAACGTAGTTGAACAACTCTGGATGGCCGAAGCCTGTTGCCAAAGCCTGACGTCCACCGAGTGAGAAACCTGCCACGGCACGGTTCTTTGCATCGGTCAAGACTCTGTAGTTTGCCTCGATATATGGCTTCACATTATTTATTATCTCATCAACTACAATCTTCGTGTTCATAGGGTCGTAGCGTTCGGCTTTCTTGCGCAGAATCATCTCTGGATATGGATTAGCGTAAGGCATCACCACAATCATCTTCTTTGCAAGACCTTTGGCAATGAGGTTGTCGAGGATTATGTTAGCATTGCCCACCTTCCACCATGTCTCGTATGTGTCGGTCATACCGTGAATGAGGTATAGTACAGGATATTTCTCCTTCTTTGCTGGGTCGTAGCCTGCAGGGGTGTAGATGCAGAGTGGACGCTCAAAGCCGAGGTCTGAATGATAGTAGGCGTACGTAATCTTTCCGTGTGGCATGTCTTGTATGTCTTGCATGGTAGGTTCCGCACCACGAATATCTACGAGCGAGTTCTTGAAGCCTTCATTAGGGAATATGTAAGGGTTCTGTGGGTCTGCAACCTGCATACCGTCAACAATGAAACAATATGGGTAGATGTCAGGCTTGTCGGTCTTTTCAGTAATACTCCACACTCCGTCGGCATCCTTTGTCATCGGTTTGTTGCCTGCAAACATCTGGCAATTCAGTTCCACTTTGTTGGCATTAGCCTCGCGGAAACGGAATGTCACACTACCGTCGGCGTTGTATTCCGGCGACTTTACACCAGGCGAGAAGAACTTCTTCATCACCTCTGGGGTGAGTTTCTGCTCGTCGAGGTTCTTCTTCTGCTCGCTTACTGGCGGCTCTTGGTTGCCCATATTTGCGTATGGGTCTTCGTCTTTGAATAGGAGAGGGAGCGAGTTCTGCAGGAAGAAACGTGCGTTCATCCATGTGTGTCCGAACTTATCAGTGGTAAACAACTTGCGGTTGCGTATGCCCTTCTTGTCGAGGAAGTCCATGTATTCCTTTGCGTTGCCGTAGAGGAAATCGTCTGTGCCTACACCCAGCCAGAACAGATTGATAAGGTCGTTAGCCTTTGCAGCATCGTCGTAGATGCCGTTTGGCAGCGTTGTCGAGGTGAAAGAACTATACGAACAAAGCCATGAGAACTTGTCCAGATTCGTCAGTCCGATTGCCAGTCCCTGGTTCCCTCCGCGTGAAAAACCACCAATGGCACGGCTGTTGCGGTCGTTGATTGTGCGGTAGTTCTTCTCTACAAATGGCATCAGGTCGTTGAGAAGGTCACGGCTGAATGGGTCTCCCTTGCTGAAATCCATCGCAGGCATAGTCTTCTCGCCCATGTCGGCTGTGGCTGCTTTCTGCGAGTAGAGTAGGGTAGGGTTGCCGTAAGGAAGCACCACAATCATCTCTTTTGCCTTGCCCTCAGCAATCAGATTGTCGAGAATGAAGTTCACCTTGCCCACTTTGAAATACACTTCTTCGGTGTCAGTAGTGCCGCTTATGAGGTACATGACAGGGTATTTCTTCTTTTTGTTCTTGTCGTAGAACGGCGGCGTATAGACTATGGCATTGTTGTAGATGCCCAATGTGGTTGAAAAATAGCTGTGATACGACACGTTTCCGTGAGGCACATTCTTCATTTCGTGAATCTGACCATCCTTGCGCATGTCGAGCAGCGAGTTCTTGAAACCCTCGTTAGGAAACCATTCCGCGTTTTGAGGGTCGGCAATGCTCACACCGTCAACGATGAAGCAATACGGGTAGATGTCAGGTGCCGTAGGACCGAGAGTTACTGACCATAAGCCGTTTCCGTTGCTGGTCATGTCCTTCACGCCCGCAAACTGCACGTTCACTTTCACGTCTTTCGCCGTCTTGCTGGCGTAATTGAATGTTACCGTGTTGTCGCTATTCACAACATACGACTGCGCTGAAAGCATCACGCAATTCAGCATAACTGCAAAAGTCAAAAGAATTTTTTTCATAATTGTGATTTTTATAATAGTAATGTCTTTGGGTGCAAAAGTATAAAAAAATAAGCAAAAACGCCAACTCCGAGTGCCTAATATTCGTAAACATAGGTTTCATATTTGCTTCAAATACCAAATTTCTCGCGCGCGTACATATTATATTATATATAACAGAAACCGCCACAAATTTTTCCGCATTTACGTCGCTTATCTACTTGACAACATTCTTTTTCCCCCTTATGCATGCTGCTTATATTAAGTGTCGTTATCCTGAGGCCTTCACACCTGAGGATTGACGGGCTTGACACCTTAGGTGTGGAAGGCATCGCGATGCGTGAAGTCCTGTAATGCCCTTCGCCG
>JAUNQM010000178.1 GCA_030536165.1 Prevotellaceae bacterium
CCCGAGTTAAACGGACGTGTGAAGAAGTGCATATTGACGAGTCGAGTCGCAGGTGGTGATGGATAGATGCTATAGATGTCATAGCCGCTATAGAATGTGATAGTTAGGAGCCTATAAAACGCAAAAAGTGCAGCACGACAATATGCGTGCTGCACTTAGTTGTTGTTTGTTGTTGGTTGTCGGTTTTAACCAATAACCTAAAACCAAAAAACTAAAACCGTCAAACTACTTTAAGTCAGGCATCATGATTACCTCTATGTGAGCGTCGCCGCCGAGCATCACTTCCTTCACGTATGAAGCTACGTTTGCTGGAGTCAGCGAGTTTACAATGCTCTTGTAGTTAGTGTCAGTGTCCATGCCGTTGAATACGTCGTCCTCAGCTACGTTGATCCAATAGCCATTGGTCTTCTGCTGGTTCTCGTAGTTCTTGAGCATGTATTCCTTAACCTTTGTCAGCATATCTGGGTCGATGTTCTTGCTGAGGTTTTCAGCGCCTTGACGCATGAGAAGCATCACGCTGTCTTCTTTCTCATACTTGAATGGACAAACGCCTACGAGCTGTGTGAGTTGGCGCAGACCGCCCTTCTGTGCACGTCCGAGTGCCTGAGCAGAGTATGCTGCAGAAGCTTCTTCGCGTATTTCCTTTGTATATACCATGTCGAGAATCTGACCTGCTGCGTCGGCCTTAATCATTGACTCAGGTGTAACCTCTGCCTTTGTGTTAAGCCAGAACATGTAGCTGTTAGCAGTTGGAGTCTCCATCTTCTTTTCGAAGCGGTTTACTATGTTGCCCTTTGCGTAGCTTGTCACGTCCTTCCAGCTTGCGTCTGCCTTGTTCTTTGAAGGGAGAGATGCGATGTACTGGCAGATGAGGTCGCGTATGTTAGCCTCGTCGTAGTTACCTACGATGAAGAAACTGAAGTTAGCTGCGTTAGCGAAGTGGCTCTTTGCTATTTCGAGTGAGCGGTCGTAGTCAACCTTTTCTACGTCGCTTACATCAACATTAGTGAAGCGAGGGTTGTGACTGTAGAGAGTAGCCTGAACTGAATCGCTGCAAACAGCAGATGGAGTGAGCGACTTATTCTTCAATGCAGTGATATACATAGTCTTTATGTTGTCGAAGGCCTTCTGGTCTTTCTGTGTGTCGGTCACCTTCTTATAGAGAAGCTGGAACATAGTCTCAATGTCCTTCGGAGTTGAACTACCGCTGATGACATCGAAGTTGTTACCGATTTCGAGGCTTGCATTTGCCTGCTTTCCAGCCAATGCCTTCTGCAGTTCCTGACTGTCGAAGTTGCCGATACCGCTTACGCTGAGTGTTCCGTCCATGAGCTTCATGTTAGAGAAGTCAGGGGCATCAATCTTAGCCTTACCACCCTTTGCCATACCTTCGAGCAATACTTGGTCAGCCTTGAAGTCTGTCTGCTTGAGATATACAGTTGCACCATTTGAGAGAGTGAGCTTCTTGAAGCCATACTTGAAGTCGGTTTCCTTCTTAATCTTACCAGCCTTTGGCATTTCAGACATGATAGGTTCGCTCTTAACATTGTCAACGTATGCAGTCAGTTCCTCTGCGCGTACGCTCTGGATAGCCTGGAGCAGCTTGTCGCGTTCAGGATAAACAGCGCCTTCCTTCTCCTGGTTGAAATTGATGACAACGAGGTTAGAGTCGGTTACGCTTACGAGTTCCTTAATCATCTGGTTGATGAGAATTACAGGAATCTGCGAAGCAGCCTGCTGTGCGAAATTATTTGTGAACTCCATTGATGGAATTGCATAGTTCTCAAGGAAGTTGTCGCGGCAATCATTACCCCAGCTGTCGTTGTGGCGCTTCTCGCGGTTGGTGTATTGCTTTTCGATGATTGACTGATATTCAGCCTGTGCACGTGCGTATTCTGTAGCAGTGAAACCAAACTTAGCTGCACGGAGAGCCTCGCGATAGATAGCTGCAGCAGCCTCGTAAATCTTGCCTTCCTTAGGCAGGGCAGCGAGTGTGAATGCGTCCTTAGTCTTTGAATAGATATACTGACCGTCGCTTCCTGATGCCTGGATGAATGGGCAGTCAGGGTTGAGCGCTGCCTCCTCGATACGAGCGTTGAGCATGTGTGAGATTACAAAGTCCATGTAAGACTTGAGAAGGTATGCCACTGTGCTGTTCTGTGATTCAGGAGTTGCTTCGTGCTTGAACAACATTTCAACGATGCTATACTGCTGTTCCTTATCCTTTTCAATGATAACAATAGGCTCGGCATTGTCTGGCACTTGCTCTGCTACGACTGGAGCAGGGTTCTCAGGCATCTTGATGCCGCCAAACATTTCCTTTATCTTGTTTACTGTGTAGTCAACATCAACGTCACCTACAACGATGACAGCCTGGTTGTCTGGGCGATACCATTTCTGATAATATGAGCGGAGTTCATCATATTTGAAGTTATCAACAACGCTCATCAGACCGATAGGGAAACGCTTTCCGTACTTGCTGCCTGGATAGAGAGTCTCAAGGCTACGCTCCAGCATACGGCTCTGTGCACCCATGCGAAGACGGTATTCCTCGTGGATGACACCACGCTCCTTGTCAATCTCTTCGCCTTCCAGCAACAGAGCATTTGCCCAGTCGTGGATGATGAGCAGACAAGAGTCGAGTGCCGACTGGCGTGTAGAAGGCACGTTGCAGATACGATATACAGTCTGGTCGATTGAAGTGTAAGCATTCAAGTCAGAGCCGAACTGCACACCGAGGCTTTCGCAATAGCGGATAACGCCGTTGCCAGGGAAGTTCTTTGTGCCATTGAAGCACATGTGCTCAAGGAAGTGAGCAAGACCGCGCTGCGATTCTTCTTCCTGAATAGAGCCGACCTTCTGTGCAATGTAGAAGTTCACACGCTTTTCTGGGTAAGCATTCTTGCGGACGTAGTAAGTGAGTCCGTTGTCTAATTTACCTTTCTTTACATCTGGGTCCATTGGTATTTCAGGCACCTGAAAGCCCTGGGCCATTACCATTACTGCCATAAGCAGCATTGGAATCAAAACTAATACTTTTTTCATAATCTTTGTTGTTATAACGAGTTTTATCAATAATTCGAGGGTTCGATGTTGCGGTTTAGGCATTCAATTTATCAATCATTAGTTTCTTGTCGAATGGCTTGATGTTGTCAACAATCCATTCACGCATAGCCTTACCGTCGTCGGTCTCTTGCTTATAGCTCATAAAGTCGAGTTCAATGCCGAGTGCATCTGCCACGCGGAGGGCAAAGATAGGCCATATCATACCAATATCACCGATGACAGGCAGACTGCCTTCGTGGCGTGCAAATGCCGACATCTCCATACGGAACGGAATCTTTGAGAGCTTAGTCTTTGGCAAGCCTTTGTTTATTGCTTCCTGAATCATTGCACTCTGTTTCTGCAGGTCTTGTGCCTTGCGCAGATTCTCGTCGAGGTCGAAACGGATAAGTGTCTTTTCGCGCAGACTGTAAGTAGGCTGTCCTTGCCACCATGACCATATTCCGTGTCCGGTGTAAGTCTCGAATGGTCCGTCGTGAATTTCCTGTGTCAGTGCTACGGCTGACTCGATTATTACGTCAGACTGCTCCATCAGTTTTGCAATCCTGCGCGAACGCTCTGTGACAGAGATACTGTCACCGACTGAGAGGCCGACGTGTCCACCACCGATAAGCTGCGGAATAGTTACCAACACTGGTACACCCTTACGTGCTCCTGCACCCAACATGGTAAGTGGGTCGCAGCCCCAGCCTGCAATGGTCTCGAAAGGAAGTCCTGTCTGTCGGCAAAGAGAAAGAATCTCTTCTGCCATTTTCTCTGTGCGGAGTCCCATTGGATAAGCCATGTTTCCAGCTGCCTTGATGATGACGTGGCCTTCTGCATCGTGACGCTTCGAGAGCAATTCACGGTCGAGGATAACCTCGTTGCAGAGTTCGTCTATCTGCTCTTCGGTGAGTTCAGTGAACTCGAACACGTATCCACGTGGCATCTTACTTTCAGGCAGACCGAACTGTGCTGCAGGGCACATCTTTACTTTGTCGAGCGTGCCGCCCATCTCGTGGCTGACTACAGCCGAACTTGTGGTGACACCATCAACTATACCTTTATTTATAAGTTCAGCAATCAATGTCGTGACGCCTTCGTGAATGTTCGGACCACTACCTGTGACGATAGCAACCTTGCCTCCACGCTTCTTGGCTTCAACAACTTTTTCAATCGACCTGTCAAGCGTTTCGCGTGAGCGGTCGTCAAGTTCATTATAGAACTTATCTATTAGTTCGCGATTGATTTTCATACTTTTCGTATTTATAACTACGACTGCAAAGATAGCAATAAGTTGTCAGTTATCGTGATACTTATGCAACTTTTTTCGTAATCTTATGTTTTTTTTACTTACGTCAATTCATTTGACGCAGGATGCATTAAAAAAGTTTCACTTTTTGCAAAGTTTTTTGAAAAAAACATAAAATCTTTCCTCAAGTCCAAAATTCCTCATCATCGTCAGCCTTCATTTCGCCATTGCAGCGTGGGCACGTATGTCCATCCCAAAGATGAATGTCTGCGCTGCCGCAGTCAAGGCATAGACGATCCATTTCACTACCAAACGACGGTGCCACACGAGCTATGGCACCGCCTACGGTTAGGTTTTGAATTGTGTGACAACTATTACAGACTACTGGCGTGATGTGCTGCCCGAAGAATCCCGTTCCTTCGTAGATGTCTGTGGCATATCCACACACGCTGCATCTGTATTTGCGCTTAGATGACACGTTTCAAATTACTTTTTCTTGCAAGCTATAATCAGGTAAGCAATGATGCAGATGTATGCTGCAATTGACAGCCATTGTGCTGCAGGAGTAGCGAGCCATTCGGCTGAAGCATAGTTTGCTCCACCAAACTGCATGGCAGCACTTACCACACCCATGAGCGCACCACCTGCGATGAATCCGCTTGCAAGGAGCGTTCCTTTCTCGCTTCTCTTTGCTGCAGCTCCATCATCTTCGCCAGCCTTCTTGCGGCTGACATACCAACTTACAGCACCACCTACAACGAGAGGCAGGTTGAGTTGGAGCGGGATAAACATACCGAGAGCAAAAGCCAACGGTGATATCTTGCAGTAGTTAAGTATGATTGCTATCACAGCACCTATGCCGTAGAGCAGCCACGGTGCTCCTTGTCCGCTCATCAGAGGTTCGATGACAGCAGCCATAGCGCGTGCCTGTGGTGCAGCCATCACGTCGCTATTGTCTGGCGTAAAGCCGTAAGTCTTGTTGAGAATCATTATCACACCACCGACTGTTGCAGCACTGACGAGGATGCCGATGAACTTGTAAGTCTCCTGGTGTTTAGGGGTAGATCCGAGCCAATAGCCAATCTTGAGGT
>JAUNQM010000179.1 GCA_030536165.1 Prevotellaceae bacterium
CTACCCTCGGTAATACATATCAATTTCGTTGAATTAAACGACAATCCCTATTATATATATGTGTGGCGTATGGAGATGCTTATCAGGCAGGAAATAACAGGAACGTGTTCGATATTCGTATTTGTTGCATGTTGCACGCGAAAAGTGTGCTGGTTTGGTTCGATTTTCACATTCTTTGGTCGTTTGTTTATACTTGATGCAGTTCGATTTTAGTAATTTTGCAAAGATTTATAAAAGTATAAAAAAGAATGAAGATTAAGCAAACCATAATTTTTCTCGTTTCATTGTTGGTGTCGATGAATGTCATGGCTGAGGAGGCTACGACGGACAGTGTTGCGCAAGGTGAGAGCCAACTCGCCACCGACATAACTGCAAGTCTGATTATCGCAGAGCCAGCCAACGACTTGTATGGAGGTTTTGGGCACTGTGCGATAAGGATGCAATGCCCGTCGCACGATATGGACTATTGCTTTTCATATAGTCTGGAATACACGCTGAAGAATCAATTTGACTTCTTCAACGGCACAGGCCGAGGCGTGTTCCAGCCGATGGCTACGAGTGATTTCCTTATGGAATACGATGGCACGCACCGTGGAGTGAAGGAATATGTGTTGAACCTAAACCTCGACGAGAAGCGACTGCTGTGGCAGAGACTTGACGAGAACGTGAAGAATGGTCCAAGCACAAAATATAATTACCTGACGACAAACTGCTCGTCGATGTGCGTGCTGACAATCTATCAGGCAATGCAAAATGAGAGCATTATGTATGGCGAATTGCCACCAGAACTGACAGGGACATACCGTGATTTCGTGATAGGTGAGGGCGAACCAGGGTCATGGTCGCAGTTGTTCTGGACGACGATATTGGGCGCGATGGGTGATGAATATGGCAATCTTGAGACAAAACTCTCTCCACGATGGGTGACAAAGGTGTGGGGCAAGTCGAAGATTGTCAACGACAGTACGAAAGAAATGCGTCCTGTTTTCCTCGGTGAACCGAAAGCGTTGTACGACGATCATCTTGAGATACCACCAACGGTGATTACTCCAGTATTAGTGTTCTCGATACTGATATTCCTTTCGCTGCTTTTCTCTGTGCTTCAGCTTCGCGGGAAATGCAGGAAGGCGGTGAGGACTTACGACATCGTTTTGCTTATTGGGCAGACACTTGCTGGATTGGTGGTGTTCTACATGTGCTTCCTTTCACAGCACGAGTCGGCACACTACAACCCACAGGTGATAGCACTCAATCCACTGCCACTGATAGGATTCCTCGTAGCATTGAAGAAACCAAATGCGAAATTTGGCTTTGCTCTTTGCTATACGTTGATGCTTGTGGCTTATCTTGTGGTGTCAATATTCAATCCGCAGACGATGCTTGCACACGTGCTCGGTGCTGTGGCGCTGCTTATAAGGAGCGCAGTCATAGCATACTGTGAGCGTAAGAGGATGCGTCAAGTGGAGAATAGTTAAATGATAGAAACCATAACTAAACTGATAAAACTTAATAATTTATGAAATTCAGATTGCCAATAAAACACAAATTCTTTTTTGCGGTGTTGCTTGTGTGCGTATCGATTTCAGGATATGCACAAAGATATTTCGTCGATGGTTTTCATGGGGGAGTGTATGGACATTACCCGATGATGACCTATACACAGTTCATGTACGACCAGCTTCAGCAGCATCCAGATTGGTATATTGGGCTTGAGATAGAGCCTGAGACTTGGGACACGGTGCGCGTGAAGACACCAGAGGCTTACGAACTATTCAAGGGAGTCATTGGTGGGCGTCAGGTGGAATATACCAATCCAAGTTATGCCCAGTCATATCTCTATTGCATCGAAGGCGAGAGCATGATACGCCAGTTCCAGTTGGGAATGGCAAAGTTGCGCTCGCATTTCCCTGATGTGAGAATTGAAACATACGCATGCGAGGAACCATGCTACACGTCTTGTCTTCCAACAATACTTTCACAGCTTGGGTTCAAGTATCTTACGCTGAAGTGCCCAAATACGTGCTGGGGAGGTTATGCAAGAAACTTCGGCGGGCAGTTTGTCAATCTCATCGGTCCCGATGGAACAGGGATGACGACGGTACCACGCTATGCATGTGAAGGTCTTGAACCTAATTCAGTATGGCAGACAATGGGGTGGGGGAACACTCGTCTCTATTGGGATGCTTGCGACAAAGCAGGCATCAAGCAGCCAATCTCAATGACATTTCAGGATGCAGGTTGGACGAAAGGTCCGTGGATAGGATATGGACAGCAACAGCATGGAACGCAATATACACTCTGGAGTGATTACTGCGAGAAGTATGCGCCAACAGCAGAGAAACCAGACTACCGTATGTCGCAGGAGGATGTGTGCCCAGGACTTATGTGGGGTTCACAGGTAATGCAACAGCTTGCACTCAATGTGCGCCGTGCAGAGAACTATCTTGTGAATGCAGAGAAATGCATGGTAATAGAAAACCTTATGTCTCCAGGAAAGAACGTTCAGCTTATTAACGGTGAGACCACAACACAGATGAACGAAGCATGGAGAACACTTCTGCTTTCAGAGCATCACGACTGTTGGATAGTGCCATACAACCGTTTGAATATACATGGGACATGGGCTGACAATGTTGCGCTTTGGACAAAAGCATCGATTGATATTGCACGCAACGAAGTGGAGAAAGCATTGCCAGAGTCAAATGGCAATGGCTATGGATGGCTTTTCTTTAATACGTTGCCTTACGCTCGAAAGCAAATAGTGGAGGATGGGAACAAGACATTTGCCGTTGAAGTTCCAGCGTTTGGCTATGCAAAGATAGCCGATGCAGATATCGTAGAGGCAACAGCGACCAAAGATATTCTGATTAAGAAGCATGAGTGCAAGATTGAGAACGGTATGTATCGCATGGTTCTTGACCTGAAAAAAGGCGGAGTGGTACAGAGTCTTGTAGTGAAAGATGGTAAGACGGAATATGTTGATGATAAGTCTGACTATTCATTTGGCGAGTTGCGCGGATATTTTAAGAAGAACAATGCGTTCTGCTCTTCTACAGAGAAACCTGCGACGGCAACTGTCATAAAGGATAATTCACTTGTGAAAAGTGTGAGCGTGAAGGGTGAGATAGCAGGAGTGCCTTTCACAAAAGTCATAACAATGACAGAAGGCGACCCGAAGATAAAGGTTGAACTGACCATTGACTGGGATTCAAATACACAGATTGGTGATTTTACTTTCGCTAACCCGAAACGTGGCCGTAGAGAGAAAGGACCACAGCGAGTGAACTATTACGACACACGCTATATGCTGAATGTGTTCTTCCCAACGACGGTAGGCGAAAGCAAGATTGTGAAAGATGCACCGTTTGATGTGTGTGAAAGTAAGTTGGAAGATACGTACTATAATCGTTGGGACAGTATCAAGCACAATGTCGTGCTCAATTGGATAGACCAGCAAGGCGAAAGCGGAAACAGTCTTGCTGTATTCAGTGACCGCACCACGAGCTATTCTTTCGGCAAGGATTATCCAATGGCATTGACCGTGCAATATAGCGGACCTGGACTGTGGGGGCGCAACTATGTGATAAAAGAGCCTAACAAGATGGTCTATCACATCATGCCACATAAAGGAAACTGGGAAGATGCACATCTGCAGATGCATGACGATATGCTGAATACACCAGAAACAGCAACACAGACAAAGGTTGACCGAACCGAGAGTCATTCGTTCTTGTCGCTTGACGGAACAGGCTATACACTGTCAGCTTTCATCAACGATGGCGACGCAATGACGCTGCGCATATTCAATTCAGAAGGCGATGCACAGGCAAAGACGATAAAAATACCAGCAAATGTCAAGTCGATGGAGCGTGTCGATTTGCAAGGCAATGTGCTTGAAGCAATTCCTATAACTACTTTGGGCGAATACGCAACAGCCGAAGTAAGTATGCCACGCTTTGCAGTGACTACGTATAGGATGAAATAGTTTGCGAGTAAAATTACATTATACAAGTTTCTCATATGAGATTTCGCGCAGAGTGTAACTTGAAAGGCTCACGCCTTGATATCGTTTTTGTAAATTTCTGCCGTATGCAAGCATTCGTCAGAACTCTACAAACTCGATATAAGTTCTTTACAGAACTTTCAAGTTGCATCGCAGAGAAACAGAGAACGCAAAGGCTCGTCTAATAGAAAAACTCTGCGCTTCTTTGCGCCTCTGCTAAAATTCTGAGACATCGAAGATGTTGCATTCTAATGATGGTGCAATGACAAAACTTGTTTTGGGCTTGCGACAGCATTTGAATGCAGACCTGATAAGGTCAGAATTTTCTCTGCGTGAGGAAAAATAAACAACATACGAAAGTTGAATTACATTATTAAATATGAAAAAGAAGATAACATTACTGTTGGCAGCATTTGCAATATTGACTGCAACGGCTGAGACAGAAGGACTCAGCAAGTATGTAAACCCAATGATTGGTGCAAGCACCGATGTTGAGATTGCAGGTGCATACCACGGACTCGGAAAGACATTCCCTGGTGCAGCAACGCCTTACGGAATGGTGCAGGTAAGTCCACAGACCATTACTGGCGGCGACAATGGTCCTGGCTATAGCAGTCACATGAACACAATCGAAGGCTTCTCGCTTACGCAGATGAGTGGAATTGGGTGGAATGGTGATTTAGGCAATTTCACTGTGATGCCTACAAATGGCCCGTTGCAGTTGGCAATGGGACGTGAGGATGGAAGTCAGAAAGGCTATCGCTCATTATATAATAAGAAGACAGAAACGGCACGTGCCGGTTATTATGCAGTAGATTTGACTGATTACGGCATTCACACCGAGTGTACAGCAACAACGCATTGTGGGTTTATGCGATTTACTTTCCCTGAGAACAAGCAGTCGCGAATACAGATTGACTTGGCACGTCGCGTCGGAGGTACAGCCGAAACAGAAGAGATAACCATTATCGACGAAACTACATTCGAAGGCTGGCTGCATTGTACTCCTGATGGCGGCGGATGGGGTGACGGCTTAGGTCATGCCGATTACAAGATATTCTTCCATGCCACATTGAGCAAGCCTATGAAGGATTGGGGACTTTGGAGTGCTGATATCCCTGACGGACAGTCACGACATCTCGATGATGTAATCAGCGACAAGTACCAACAGCGTATCGCCGATGCTAAGGTGGAGCGCAATGCTCGCCATGCCAAAGGAAAGCACATCGGATTCTTCTCCGAGTTTGATGCTGTTGATGGCGAACAGGTAGTGTTGAAGGTTGGTATTTCGTATTGCGATATTGAAGGAGCGCGCAAGAACTACAAGGCAGAAGCCGAAGGAGTCTCTTTCGACGAAGCACATCATCTGGCACGT
>JAUNQM010000180.1 GCA_030536165.1 Prevotellaceae bacterium
AAAACCTTCTGGGCTTCACTCCTCATTCAGTACCGCGCGGACAGAGTAGCTGAAGTAACGGTTGTCGTGGGATATACCAACGAAGGAGTGCAGATAGTAAGCTCCGTCACTATCATACGGTGTGGAGAACCAGTAATTGCAATATTCGCCCTGGCAGTAGCCCAAGCGATAGAAGTAGCCAGCAGCAGGAAGGAAAACGCTGTTATCTGTGTAACCAGTTGTATTGCCAGTACAGAGAAGGCCATTGACGTCATTTTGTGTAGTCCATGTGTATGTGCAGTTGTCTAAAAGTGCTTGCATTTCATCTCTTGTCGGCATACGCCAGTTGTCGCCCCAGATGGCTGTGGCAGTATCATCGTCGCCAGAGAGAGGGGCTATGCCATTCCTATAGTATGGAGAGCCGGCTGTATCCTTATTAATAGATGATCCCCAGCAGTAATAGCCTCCGTAGTCTTCAGGTTGATCGTTTTCTGCACCTACATTATATGTAGCCCACTTTGGGCCATCCTCCCACAACTGTACCCATGCAACTTTTTTGTTATCTTTTCTATAGGCTTCGCCAGTGGTATCTGGCTTAGAAGGAGCTCTCTTATACTCTACTTTGTAAACTTTGCTGCTGCTATTGGAATAGGTTGCTTTCTTTACGCCATTTTCATAGACGTTGATTACTTGAGCGTTGATGCTCATTGTGGCGCAGAGTGCCACGAGGGTAAATAATAACTTTTTCATGCTGTTCTATGTTTATCGGCACAAAGGTATAAATTATTTTCCATATTAGTGAAAATAATTGCAAAAATGTAGGACTTTTTCCGAGAAACGACTCATATTTGCACGCGCGCGTAATATAATAAGGTATATCGCGGCAATCAATTATCAATTGTCAATTATCAATTACTTCAGCCCTCCACACCTCAAGTGTGACGGCATAAACACCTAAGGTGTGACCACCCCTAACACCTAAGGTGTGACGCGTCGAACACCTAAGGTGTGAAGGGCAGAGAATTAGGACGCGAAGACAACCTTGACGCGACACACTTCGCGCTCACTGCCATCAACCGCTTCACGGAGAATGATATACGACCATTCATCTTCGTTCGGATGGTCGAGCAGGAAGTGGAGACGGTCGCCGAGATAGCTTTCCGCAACGTACGCCGCTTCCACTCTCCGGATGCGTCTGTTGCAGATAATGTCGCTTGGGATGCAGTCTATGGCATGCTCAATGTAGCGGATGCTATTGACGTGGCCATTGACGTCTATGTCGGAAAATGCGGTCGTGAGCACCCTCACTTCCTTTGTCTCGCGCTCGTTGATGCTGACGCGCGACGGTGAATCAATAGGAACCGACTCGTCAGGCACGGCATAATCAGCCATGCAACCATCGCTTACCGACAGCACATCTACGGGCTGTCGCGTGGTCTTGTCAATCATAGCCCACACGCTTGATGCGTAGCCGTAAGTGCGTCCGTCGCAGTCTTTTACCGCCCAGTTGCGTCGGGTGAAGAAGCGTTTTGCGCTCTCTAACCACGTTGATACCATCAACTGTGTGTATGGCAAAGGCATCTCGGTCATCTCGATTGCCAGTCGCGAGAGCACCCACGACTTATCGATGGCATTGAGATCGACGTAGCCGAACCGCCTCTCTGCGGCATGAAAGTCGGCAGCATTGAGCAGGCAGTTGCCCAAGTTAGGGTACGTATAGCGGCCGTTGCAGTCGCATTTGAATGGTTCAACCAAGAAAGGGAAGGTTCCTATTGCGTTCATTTGTTGTGGATTTTATCGTTTGTTGGGGGCTGTTTCTCCTGGATAATCTTGCATTTTTAGCTATTCCAGAATATCTATTTATTAAACTTTCGCTTTCACATGTCGTTTATTTTACCTCACGCAGAGTTTTTCTATTATACAAGTCTTTGCGTTCTCTGTTTCTCTGCGATGCAACTTGAAAGTTCTGCAAGGAACTTATATCGGGTTTGTAGAGTTCTGGCGAATGCTTGCATACGGCAGAAGTTTACAACAGCGATATCAAGGCGTGAGCCTTTTCAAGTTGCGCTCTGCGTGAAATCACACATGCAAAACTTATATCTATTTACTATCAAGACACACATCGCAGATGCCACATTTCTTGTCGGTCTTCTCGCCGAAATAGCTCAGCAACTGGCGTGAGCGGCACACTTCATCGTTTGTCAGATAGTTCACCATTGCTTCAATTCTGCGCTGGTAGTCGCGCTTGCGGTCGTCGTAAGCCTGTGCGTCAATCTTCACATCAACCCCATCTACCCTATCGCGCGTGTATATTATATAAGGTGTTGACTTCTTCGGAATGTATTGTGCCACGTCTGTGCGACTGAGATATTTCAACATGAAATAGACCTGATGCTCCTGAAGTCCAAGCTTATTTGCGAGCCACGGCTCGTCGATATACTGGAATTCGCTGAACAAACCAGGGTACGTGCGCAGCATGAGCATGATGAGGTCGTTACATTTCTCCGAATCGGTGTCGAGGCGATAAAGCTGCTCTCGCTCAACGGTAAACATGAAGCGCGACTTGTTGTGATAGTCTAACTCGTAGGAGATATAACCTGCCCGCTGGAGTATCATTAGCGAAGATTCGACGAGAGTCGGGAAAAACTTGTACCTGGTGCAGAACTTGTCGATGTTGAATTCATACACCCACCCGTCGCCAAAGCCCACAGCTATCTGGTAGAAATAGGCAAGACGCTCGTACACCTTGCGCACAAAATCCTTCTCAGGAAACGTCTCAGCCACTCTTTTAAGCAGCTTAGCCTTCTCGTTTCCATTGTAGAGCATCACGGCGTATGCCTTCTTGCCGTCGCGCCCAGCGCGTCCTGCCTCCTGAAAATATGCCTCAACCGAGTCGGGCGAATCGTAATGGACAACCACGCGCACGTCTGGTTTGTCGATACCCATACCGAAGGCGTTAGTGGCTACCATCACACGCACCTCATCGTTCTGCCATGCACGTTGGCGCATGTTTTTCTCCACATCGCTCAAGCCTGCATGATAGAACACCGACGAAATGCCGTCGGCAGTCAGCGCCTCAGCCAGTTCGCGAGTGCGCTTTCGTGTTCGGGTATAGACGATTGCAGTGCCTGAAACGCTGCGGAGTATGTGTTCGAGCTGCCCGAATTTGTCTTGCACAGTCCTCACCACATACGACAGGTTCTTGCGCTCGAAGCTCATGCGGAACACATTCTCGCGCTTGAATCCAAGTTTGTCCTGTATGTCTTTCACCACCTCTTTGGTAGCCGTTGCCGTAAGAGCAAGCACTGGGGCGTCGGGGTGTATCTTTCTGATTTCAGCAATCTGCAGATATGGCGGGCGGAAATCGTAGCCCCATTGACAGATACAATGCGCCTCATCGACCGTAATAAAGCTTATATCCATGTGGGAAAGCTTCACGCGAAAGAGTTCTGAAGTCAGTCGTTCGGGCGAGACATAGAGAATCTTCACGCCGCCATATATGGCGTCCTCCATCGTCTGTAGCACCTTCTCGTGCGACATTCCGCTATAAATAGCCTTAGCAAGTATGCCGCGTCGGCGCAGGTTGGCCACCTGGTCTTTCATCAAGGCGATGAGCGGAGTGACCACGAGACACACGCCATCCATCATCATTGCAGGCACCTGGAAGGTGATAGACTTGCCTCCACCAGTAGGCATAAGTCCGAGAGTGTCGTTGCCGGCAGTGATGCTCTCGATGATTTCGCGTTGTATGCCGCGGAAATCATCGTAGCCCCAGTAGCGTTTTAGTGTCTCTTGAAACTTATCCATCTGCTTTACCCTATATGTTTATGTTCGCGAATCTTTTTGCCATTAGATTTATCTATTGATTTATCACAGATTCAAGCGGAGCGCCTATTTAAAAATCCCCTCCCTCATTTATGCGAGATTTAACATCTGATTTAAGATTGGATTTATATCTTTGCAAACATCTAACGATAAATCTTACGTAAATAATTGGGACGATTTTTATCAAGGCGTCACTACGTGACTTGAATCAGGCTTAAATCTTTATATAAATCATAGGATAAATCCATCTGCTTTCTTACCTTATTTATAAATATAGGTTGTCGGTTTCATTCCTTTGCAACCAACAACCTATAAGTTACTATTCCTCCGGATCCTGCAAAAGGCTACATAGCCTCCGACGGACGTATGTCCTCTATCTGAAGCTGAGTCTCAGTGTGTTTATATGTGTTCTCCTCTATCGTGTAAACGATGTCGAAGCTACTCTTCGACTTGATGAAATGCGCCTGCTTGCTCTGTCCGAATGCTATACCATTCATCACGTTGCTCGACTTAGAGTCGATGAGTTCGAGCTTGATATGCTCCTGTTCGCGCCCCACGACCTTGCTCGTGCCATAGTCATAGACGTGGCAAGTGCAGAAGAACGGCTTTTCATTCATTGGGCCAAACGGCTCGAAGCGTTTGATGTCGTTGCGCAACTTACTGGTAATCTCCTTGAAGTCTATCATTGCCGAAACATCTATCGTGGCTTCTTTTTGCTCTGGTTTTATATGATCATCAACGTAAGCACAGAACCTTCTGCGGAACTCTGACATGTTCTCTACCCTAACGGTAAGACCAGCAGCATAGATATGTCCACCAAAGTTTTCGAGCAAATCACGGCAACTTTCAATTGCTTTATAGATGTCAAAGCCCGACACGCTGCGTGCACTTCCTGTAGCAAACTCACCATCGCTGGTGAGGACAATGGTCGGCCTTACATAGATTTCAGCCAGTCTTGATGCCACAATACCTACCACTCCCTTTGTCCAGTTCTCATCGTAGAGCACTAACGAGTTGAGGTTTTCGTGGTACTTATCCGACAGACGAGCAACAATCTCGTTGGCCTCTTCGGTCATCTGCTTGTCGATATCCTTTCGCTGCTCGTTGTACTCGTTGATGTTGTTAGCCATCTCAAGCGCCTTGTCGAAGTTGCGTTCAACGAGCAAATCAACCGTTGCACGTGCGCTCTGCACACGTCCTGACGCATTGATACGAGGACCGATGCGGAATGTGATATCGTTGATGTTTAGTTCCTTATCCTTGAGTCCGCATATCTCAATGATTGCCTTCAGACCGATGTTTGGAGTGTTATTCATCATTCGCAAACCGTGGAAGGCAAGGATTCTGTTCTCATCAATAATCGGCACAATATCTGCCACAATGCTCAAGGCACAAAAGTCCAACAACGGAATTAACTTGCTGAAAGGTATTCCGTTGCTTTTTGCAAAGGCTTGCATCAGCTTAAAACCGATGCCACAGCCACAGAGATGTTCAAAAGGATAAGTGTTGTCCTTC
>JAUNQM010000181.1:0-3017 GCA_030536165.1 Prevotellaceae bacterium
GTCCTGAAAATCCAGCACACAAGTCGGATAGTCCCAGTGTTTACCGTTACAATGGAAAATGGTATATGACTTGGATTGTGTTTGATGGGAAAGGGTACGAAACATGGATTTCCGAAAGTGATGATTTGATAAACTGGACAACCTTGGGTAAGGTGATGAGTTTCACAAATGATTCTTGGGATAAGTGCCAGCGTGCCGGTTACATTGCCTTGCAGGATTTGGAATGGGGCGGCAGTTATAAGATGAAAAAATATGATGGTAAATATCCGGGATATGAATCATGGCCCTTGATGATTGGATTAGCCTCCAGCAAGGATTTGGGAAAAGCTGTTGAATGGGAAACGGAAGATAACCCCATCATGTCACCGGAAGATGATGGATGCCAGTGGTTTGAGAAAAACACACAATATAAAAGCTGTATCATCGAGGATAAGGACCGTGTTACGGGACATCGTTTTGTTATCTATTACAATGCTAATGGTACCAATCCAGACAATGGCATAACTTCGGAACGTATTGGCATGGCTTTTTCGGATGATTTGAAATCGTGGGAGCGTTATCCAGGAAACCCTGTTCTGTCTCACGATGAAACAGGTGGATTTACTATTACGGGCGATCCTCAGATCCAGAAGATTGGTGATTTGTATGTGATGTTCTATTTCCGTGCATTTGTTCCTGATAAACCATATCAGGCATATAACACATTTGCATGTAGTCGCGACCTGATTCACTGGTACAATTGGGAAGGGGAGGATCTCATCTATCCCACTGAACCATACGACCATGTCTTTGCACATAAAAGCTATGTCGTTCGTTGGAAGGGTGTCACTTATCATTTCTATTGTGCCGTGAACGATAAAGACGAACGAGGCATCGCTTTGGCAACCTCTAAATAATTTTCAGCAAAGATTCTATTTCTCTTTTGAACGTATCAAATATTCATTGCACCTTTATAGTTGAAAACAAACAATTTAGTATTAGCTATATCTTTGTTACATACTATGAAATTTAATTTATTTCTATTAATGCTATTTGCATGTACTGCAGCCCATGCTAGTGTAAAGACTTATGATTATCCAGAAGGGAAGGAAGGACTGACCCTAATGCATGACTTTTCGGTCTGTGCCGATGGACACCCTATCAAGACCTACATGTGTGAGGTGAACCCTCATCGCAGGGTGCAAAAGGCATCTTGGTGTCAGTTTGAAGTCATCGGCAACGCAAAAATCCAAGTCACCCGACGTGGTGAAAAAGTCAATTCCGCATCAGTACGTCCTTTATCTAAAAGCATAAAATACACTCTCGTCAACGACTCCACCATGGAGTTCACCGTCCCTCAGGTCAAAGACAACAGCAGCTATGCACTTGAGGTCGATATAAACGGTGACCGTGACCATTGCCTCCACATATTCATTGACGGGCCTGAACAGGAAGTGTATGAAGCGCCAAGCCCTGATTCAATGGTTGATATCAACTGGAAAACTGTAAACAACCACGATGTGTTCGTTCAAAACCCTCACCTGATCTACTTCGGCCCAGGTCTTCACAAGCCTCACGACCTTCCAAGTGCAGAAATAAAGATACCAAGCAACGCAACCGTATATCTCGCACCTGGCGCAGTAGTCAGGGCGCGTCTTATTGTTGATAGGGCTGAAAACGTGCGTATCATAGGACGTGGAGTGCTTCTATCACCTCTGCGTGGAGTAGAGATAACTTATTCCAGAAACGTAGAGATTGACGGACTCACCATCATCAACCCTCAGCATTACACCGTCTATGGCGGACAATCCTCAGACATCACAATACGCAACATACGTAGTTTCTCGCGCCATCCGTGGAGCGACGGAATCGATATGATGTGCTGTAAGAATGTCACGGTAGAGGATGTCTTCTTGCGTAACAACGACGACGCATTTGCTATCTACAACCATCGTTGGTGGTATTGGGGAGGTAGCGAGAACTATCATATCCGACGCGCAACAATATTCAGCGACCTTGCTCACCCATTCAACATTGCCAGTCATGGGGACGACCGCTCTGACAACGGCGAACTACTCCACAACATTTGGGTTGAAGATTGCGACATTCTCTCTGCTGATGGCGACGGCATCATGGCATTCAGTTGCGGTGACAAAAACCGAGTTGAAGATGTTCATTTTAAGAATATACGCATCGAAGACGTAGTAAGTTCTGCTCTGTTCAAGGTCATGATATGCTTCTCCGATAAGTACAATCGCGCACCAGGTAACTACGTCCGCAACATTTGGTTTGAAGACATATACTTTAACGGCGATGAAACTCACCTAAAGCCAAACATCTTCAAAAACTACGACGACACACATACTGTCAGCGACCTACACTTCGATAACATACGAATCAACGGCAAGAAAATCCACGTAAGTCAATGAAGCACAGAGCATGCCTTATAAGCATGCCTTTGAGTATGCGACCTTTACCCAATGTTGTCGCCTACCTAACGGCAGGCGTGTCAACACCTTTTCTTTGTACCAGCCATTTCATGGCTGGCTACATTGTCTTATGCCTTGGCATAATACATAAAATCCAACTTTGCCGGAAGCAAGCCGAAAGGTTCGATAAGTTCACTAACCGTAAAGGAGATGACCTGAGCGAGCCTAGTTAACCCTGAGCTGGTCGAAAGGGATCTGAATCGCGCAAGGCCGACAGAGAGTTCATCCCGAAATTGAAGAATTCGAGTTTTTCCCCTTGAACCTTGTGCTTATTCTTATCCATGATTATCGTAGATTTAGCAGTAGGTAACTCTCAGTAATGATTTCTAGTATATTATTTTGCAAACTCATTATTCAAATTATTCGTATTATTGGTTCGCAAAGATTACAGATAATTATGAATAAACAATTATTTTGCTGTAAAAATTTATGGAACAATTTCGGGTCACCTGTAAAAACCTGTGTTATGGAGAGCCCCACATGATACGCATTGGTATGGCTGCTTTTATTGTTCTTTTACTTTGTTTTTACTGTTTTTGTGGTTTTTCT
>JAUNQM010000181.1:3027-5294 GCA_030536165.1 Prevotellaceae bacterium
ATTGTCGCTACTCTCCTCGGTTTTACATAGCTTTTTGCAGGTGAGCCGTTATTCCTTTGTAATCTGTTCTATTTTGCAAGAGTGCTTCTTGCTGTCCTTGTCGTAGCTGATACCGACAAGGATGATGTTGTCGGAAAATGGCTTCAATATCTCTGGGTAGTCGCGCTCCTTAATCTGGTCGATGGCAGTGTCGGTGGATTCGTTCCATTTGAGTTCTATCACCAGTGCTGGATAAGATGACAGCGGGCGTGGCAGATATACGATATCGGCATAGCCCTTCCCTGTTGGCAGTTCCTGTATGTCCTGATAGTCGTCGATTGCTGTAAGGTATGCCATTCGTACTACGGAGCGGAGTGCCTGCTCGTTGTTGTAAAAGTTCGGGGCAACCTTGTGATTATGCACATACTCAACGGCAGTGGCAACGGCTTGCTCGTCCATGTCCTGCGTGGCTTGCAGCAGACGGTCGGATGCCTTGATGAGTTCCGACAGTTCCTTGTGGCATCGGCTGGTACGCAAGGCCTCGATTATCTCCATCCGCACTTCGAGGTTCGGGAAGCTCACCGTATGGTCGGCACTGTTGTAGGACACATATCCAAGGTGTACCATAAGCGTGAACAGTTCGTCGCGGCTGTTTATCTCGTTAAGGTCATTGCCGAAGCTAAGGGTGGATATTTTCACTGGCTTTCCGTCGATGAGCGACTGTAGAGTCTCCTTCACGCCGTCGAAGTCATTGTCAATGTACTGGCGCAGTGACTCGAAGGATTCTGTTCTTGCCCAATAGTTGTCGCATTGTCCAAACATGAAGGCGTGCATCACCGAATTTGGATTGTATATGTGGTAGCGTAGCGACTTGAATTTTTCACCGTCCCAACTGTTATCGTCCAGCATATAGCCGTCATACCAGCACTTCAGCATATCGTAAAATCCATCGCGTCTCTTTGCCAGCTGCTCAACCTCCTCTGGCAGAAAACCAAAGTAAGGTGCCAAGGATCCTGCGTTTGTCATGGAGTATTCGCGGAAGTCATTTAATGCAGACTGTGTGCCGTACTTCTTAATTGGAATAATGCCTGTCATATAGACTCCAGCGAAGACATGAGCAGTGTCACCGCTCTTGAACATACGTCTGAGCAGATTGACATACTCGTTCATGATGGACGGCTTGTCTGCCAGTTCACGGCACATGGCATCCCACTCGTCGATGATAACAATGAACTTTTCGCCTGTATGACTGCTTATTGCAAGCAGGACATCCATTAGGTCACAGTCATCATCATAGTCTAAATATGGGTAGGCTTCCTTTACATCAGCCATGACTTTTGCCTGCAACATATCTACGATGTCATCTCGTCCCTCATATTTCGTGGTGAAATTGGTTATGTCGATATAGACTACTGGATACTTGTTAAGATGTTCCTTATAAGAGGCATCCTTTGCAATGGCAAAACGGTCAAACAGGGCTGAAGAATCGCAAGACCTGTCGTAATAGGCACAAAGCATGTTTGCCGCAATGGACTTGCCGAAGCGGCGCGGACGGGTGACACATGTAAGCATATTTGCCCCACCAAGTGACGAATTGATGTAGGCAATCATTCCCGTCTTGTCAACATATTCACCGTTTGCATACTTGGCGAACCCTGCATTACCTTTATTTATATATATGCCCATCTTGCGTTATCAGTAGTTGATTAAAATTTTGCTTGCAAAATTAATGTTTTTTTACGAGAAACCAAAAAACTATTATCGAAAATCTACACTCCCGACTTGATTTTCTCATAAAATCAGAATCAATGGGAAAAGCCGGTGTTATGAAAATCCTATGAAATGCATTGGTACGACTGCTATTCCTTTTCCCCTCGAACAATCTTTTTTTCATTGCTTTATCCTCTTCTCGTCCCGCAGTTATGCAAGTGTAGAGAATAAACGAAGCCCCCTCCATCTCCCCCCGAAGGGAAGAGCCTGTTTCCCTCCCCCGTAGGGAGGGAAACAATAACCTTAAACCTTAAACCTTGGCCATTGTTCTTTTAGCAAGGAGACTGGTTTTAACATAGCTTTTTGCAGGTGAGCCAGAAAGAGATTCAATATTCAACCATCAATCGCGGAGTGTTAAGAGGTGTTAAGCCTTCCTATAAATGAAGGGGCATTCATAAACTTTGTATCGAGTTTATGAGCAAATTGTATCTTCTATACTTCGATATCTCAACATTAGTTCTTACTCACTTCTTCCTCACAATATCCTCACTTCTATAGAAAGGCGTTGTAGCGTATTC
>JAUNQM010000182.1 GCA_030536165.1 Prevotellaceae bacterium
AGGTTCAAAGCTCAAAATTTTCTACGTTAATGTCTTCGTGGATAAAGACACGTGCACTGTCGCGGAACTTCTCTGGGTTCTCTGTAGTAAGGAAACGGCAGGTTCCTCCTTGCGTGCAACATTCTTCTATCTCAGGATGTCGGTATAGATAATCTTGCAAACTCTTTGCCACATATTCCCCCTGCGAAATGATTGTAGTGCTTTCAGGCACGTATTTCCTTATCTTATCATATAGCAGCGGATAGTGAGTACAGCCGAGTATGATGGTGTCGATGTCTGGGTCTTTATCGTAAAGGCTGTCAATGTATTTTTTTACAAAGAAGTCAGCGCCTTCGCTTCTGTATTCATCGTTCTCTATGAGCGGTACCCACATTGGGCATGCCTGTCCTGTGACTTGTATATCGGGATATAGTTTCGCAATCTCAAGGTTGTAGGATTCAGAACGAATTGTGCCGACCGTTGCAACCACACCAATATGTCGTGTCTTAGTCAGTCCTCCTATAATTTCAGCAGTCGGGCGTATGACTCCAAGCACTCTTTTGGTAGCATCCCATTGCGGAAGGTCGTTTTGCTGAATGCTTCTAAGTGCCTTTGCCGAGGCTGTATTGCATGCAACGATTACCAGATGGCAACCCATGTCGAACAAGGCTTTTACGGCTTCGCGTGTGAACTGATATACAATCTCGAACGAGCGCGGACCGTAAGGGGCACGCGCGTTATCGCCGAGGTAGATGTAATCATACTGTGGCATAAGTGCCTTGCACTTCTGCAACACGGTAAGTCCACCGTAACCAGAATCAAAAAAACCAATAGGTCCCATGCTGATAGTAACTTAAAAATCGATATATCGATAATTCGATAATTCGAAAGAAAAGGTTCTGGCTTATACGCCTACTTTGCAGGCGTTGCAATAGAAATGCTGCTTAAAGCGGCTACTTTTGCTCTTGAAATCAGCTTATCTGTGAGGTCTGTTCCCTGCTCTGGATCTATCCATGCGCAGGATTCAGAATCAGTGTTGAGCACAAACGCGCACTTCTCTTCCTTGCCCACAGCGGCAACAGCCTCCTTTACGGTTTGCTTTATTGGGTTCATCGCTTCTCTCTCAGCTTCGGCATAGAGTCTGCGAGCCTCGCGCTTGAAAGCGATATTCTTTTCCATCATTTCCTGCAGTTCTGTCTGACGCTTCTGAAGAATAATTGCAGGAAACTCTTTCTGCCCTTCAAGAAATTCCTCGTACTTGCTGTTGAAGTCAGCCTCTACGCGCTTTGTCTCTGCAGCGTATTTCTCTTTGAGTTCTGCAAGGTTCTTCTGTGCCGCATTGTATTCTGGCAGTGCTTCAAGCACCTTTTTGCAGCTGAAATAACCAAACTTCTGCTGTGCATTCGCCATGTTTATGCAAGCGAAAAGCAGCAACGATGATAAAATTATTTTCTTCATGATTCGTTAAATTTTTGGCAAAGTTACAAAAAAATTACAACCTTCAATGCGTTTATTAACTTTTATTATTATCTTTGTAGTCGATATGATGACAAATACACAAGGAGAGTCTATAAGACCTGGAAGAATAGAGGTTGTATGCGGTTCTATGTTCTCTGGTAAGACCGAAGAACTCATCCGCCGCCTAAAGAGAGCTAAGTTTGCCAAGCAGCGAGTTGAAATCTTTAAGCCTTCAATCGATGTGAGGTATTCAGAGGAGGAGGTTGTGTCGCACGATAAGAACGCAATCATCTCAACTCCGATTGACTCGTCGTCGGCAATACTCTTGCTTGCCAACGATGTCGATGTCATTGGCATTGACGAAGCGCAGTTCCTCGACAACGGACTCATAGAGGTTTGCAACGAACTTGCCAACAGGGGCGTACGCGTTGTTGTGGCAGGACTCGACATGGACTTCCGCGGCATTCCGTTCGGTCCGATGCCAGGACTTTGCGCCATTGCCGACGAAGTGACAAAGGTGCATGCCATCTGCGTGAAGTGTGGAAACCTCGCATACATCAGCCATCGTCTTGTGGATAATGACAAACGCGTGCTTCTCGGAGAGACTCAGGAGTACGAACCTCTCTGCCGTGAATGCTACCAAAAGGCACTACAAGCTGCCGCAGCAAATGAGGAAGAAAAGAAAATATAGTCATTCCAGAAGTTATAGAACAGCTATATAAAACTACCGCAAACCATAACCATCATCCCTATGTCGCACGAGACCATAACCTTTAGCAGAGCCTTCCGATGGATTGTCATCACCGTTGCAGTGATAGGCGCAATATGGATGCTGAACTACCTCAGCAGCGTACTTCTGCCGTTTGTTGTCGGATGGTTGCTGGCTTATATGCTCTATCCGCTGGTCAAGTTCATACAGTATAAACTCCATTTCCGCAAGCGTTTTCTTTCGTCACTTGCGGCAATCGTGTTTGTCATAGGCGTAGTTTCGGCGGTAATCTACCTTATTAGCGAACCGATGTATGAGCAGATGCTGAAGCTGAAAGACCTTGTAGTTCAGTATATCACCACGAATGACCAGCTTAAGGAAGTGCCTGCCAACATACAGATATGGTTCCAGGAGAACATCATCGAGGGCAATATGGCGAGCGTTCTTAGTAATAGCAGCATCGAGAGCGCGCTGAAAGAAATCGTGCCTGGCGTATTTTCCGTTGTCGGACGTACATTCCAGATGCTGATAGGCATCATTGCTTCATTCATCACCTTGCTGTATATGTTCTTCATACTCAACGACTACGAAGACCTCTCGCATAAGTTCCTGCGTGTAATACCAAAGAGCAAGCAAAGCTTTTGGCAGACGCTAATCGGCGATGTGAAGAACGCAATGAACAGCTATTTCCGCGGTCAGGCGCTCGTATCTCTTTGCATGGCATGTCTCTTTGCCATCGGTTTCACCATCATCGACTTCCCTATGGCAATAGGTCTTGCACTGCTCATTGGCATCATGAACATGGTGCCTTACCTCCACACGCTGGCGCTGATACCGACATTCTTCCTCGCACTTCTCAAGGCTGCCGACACTCATCAGAACTTCTGGGTGATACTTATCTCGGCACTTGCCGTGTTTATTATCGTGCAGATTATCTGCGACATGGTTGTCACGCCAAAGATTATGGGCAAGGCAATGAACCTTAATCCAGCCATCATTTTCCTCTCATTGTCGGTCTGGGGAATGCTTCTCGGCTTCATCGGCCTCATAATTGCACTACCGTTGACGACGCTCGTAATCGACTATTACAAGTTGTATGTGCTCCATCGGACCGACGAAAAAGAGTGATTTTCGCTTGCGATAGCCGTTGCGATACACCTTATTTATAAGGTGCGCGCACGCACGCGTATGAGCATATTGTCAGAAAAAGTCCTACATTTTATCGGAAAAATGCAATAGTGGCTATAGATTTTCTATAGCGGCTATATTCTATTGCGCAAGAACAAGTTATCCCTTATTTTTGCCCTCCACACCTTAGGAGTGAATCATGTCACACCTAAGGTGTCACACTATTTCACACCTGAGGTGTGACACGCGCAACACCTGAGGTGTGAAGGGCTGAAATAAGCCTTGTGTGGATGTAAAATATGCAACCCTGCGTGCTCCATAGGAGGGCGCTATCAAGCATAAATAATAACAAGAGGGCACTCTTCTAGAGTGCTTGCATGGCATATGTATCCCCATGTATGTTCTTACGTCGTAACCTGAGGGTTAGCACAGAGGAATACTCTCTGAGTTTTTTGGGGGGATTGCTTATCCCGAATTCACGTAATTATAAAAAAAATTTGTTGAGTTCCTACACGTCATTGCGGGCTTGACCCGCAATCTCCTTCGATACGAAGAAGACAGTACGCAACGATGGAGATCCTGAATCAAGTTCAGGATGACGAATCGGTAGGCAGAAAATTTGTTCGTGAAAAAACAAAACTAGAGTAAAATTAAAACCTCCATATCTCGTTTATTCTTAATAACTTTGCAGCGAGATTTGAACATTTTGTTCGAGCAAGTACTTAAACGACACGTACCTCAAAGCCGGATTTGCGTAAATCTTCCCAGAAAGTGGGGTAGGACTTGCTGACTACTTCGGCGTCGTTTATCGTCAAGCCTGGAATCTTTAGCGAAAGCATCGCAAACGCCATTGCCATGCGATGGTCGCCGTATGTGTCAATCGCCACGGATTTTGGCTTTTGTGTGAGTGTTGCGACCGAAGCATCATAGCTTATTTTGTCCGATTCCACCGAGATATTATAGCCGCACTTGCCTAATTCTTTTTGCAGTGCAACGATGCGGTCGGTCTCTTTAATGCGTAGCGATTTTAGTCCCGTAAAGCGGAAACTTTTCTCCGTGGCGCAGCAGCAAACCACCATCGTCTGCACAAGGTCAGGGTTGTCGGTGAAGTCGAATTCAAACACGCCATCTTCTCTTAATTGCTCGAAAAGTTGAGGGATAATGCTGTCTCCTTGCCTGTTTTTTGTTAAAAAAGATGAAAAAACAGGACTTTTTTGCCCGTTTGTGCTCATATATTGCATGCCGAACCAATAAGATGCCGCTGTCCAGTCGTCTTCAATCGCATAACTATCGCCTTTATATAAATAAGGTGTAGGCTCTACCGCCAGCGTGTCAATGCCTTTCCATGTGACTTTTGCCCCGAAGTCACGCATCACGTCGAGTGTCAGGTCGATGTAAGGTCGTGAAGAAATCTTCGTAGTCAGCCGTATTTCAAGACCTTGCGTCATCGTCGTGCCAATCATTAGCAGTGCGGAAACGAACTGCGAACTGATGTCGCCTCGCATCTCCACACGTCCACCTTGAAGTCGCTTTCCGCTTATCCTGAGCGGTGGGAAGCCTTCATTTCCGAGGTAAGTAATGTCCGCTCCAAGACTTTTGAGAGCTGTGACGAGTTCGCCAATCGGACGCTGCCGCATACGTTCATTGCCGTCGATGACGTATTCACCTTCTTTAGCAGCCAACAAAGCCGTAAGAAAGCGCATGGCCGTGCCTGCGCCTCCGATGTTAAGATTGCTGGTTTTTGTCGATTCCACCGCGATAATTGCATCGTTCAATGCCTTGATGTCGTCGCAGTCGGGCATTCTGTCAATGGAGAATTTACCATTCATCAGACTACGGATAATCATGACTCTGCTGGCGACACTCTTTGACGGTGGCAGCGATACGCAAGCATGAAATTGCGATGGTGGGATGAGGGTGATGTTCATAATTAATAATAATTTGGTGCAAAAGTACAAAAAAATATGATGTGTTCAATGC
>JAUNQM010000183.1 GCA_030536165.1 Prevotellaceae bacterium
AAAACCGTATTTACAATTGATAATTGACAATTGACAAAGAATCAAAATATAAACTAACACAAAACGAAAAAACAACTATGAAAGAAGAATTAGTAAAGAAAGCTTATGAGGTAGCAAAAGAGCGCTACGCAGAAATCGGTGTTGATACAGAGGTTGTGCTGAAGCAACTGCAAGACTTCCATCTCAGCATGCATTGCTGGCAGGCTGACGACGTGAAGGGGTTTGAAGTTCAGGCTGGTGCATTAAGCGGTGGAATACAGAGCACAGGCAACTATCCTGGCGCTGCTCGTAACATCGACGAACTGCGTGCCGACATTCTCAAGGCAAAGACTCTCATACCAGGAACACATCGTCTGAACCTCCACGAAATCTATGGCGATTTCAAAGGAAAGGTTGTTGACCGCGATGAGGTTTCAATCGATTACTTCAAGAGCTGGATTGACTGGGCAAAGGAGAACAACACTATGCTCGACTTCAACTCTACATCGTTCTCGCATCCAAGGAGCGGTAACCTCTCACTCTCAAACCCTGACAAGGGCATACGCGACTTCTGGATTGAGCACACAAAGCGTTGCCGTGAGATAGCAAACGCAATGGGTGAAGCTCAGGGAGATGCCTGTATCATGAACGTATGGGTACACGACGGATGCAAGGACGTAAGCGTGAACCACTATCTCTACAGACAACTTCTGAAGGAGAGTCTCGATGAAATCTTTGCAAAGGAGCAACCAATGATGAAGGATTGTATCGAAGGTAAGGTATTCGGTATCGGTCTTGAAAGTTTCACTGTTGGTTCACACGACTTCTACACAGCATACGCAGCAAAGAACAATAAGATGCTCACCATCGACACAGGCCATTATCATCCAACAGAGAGCCCTGCCGACAAGGTTAGCGCAGTTCTGCAGTTCGTGCCTGAGTTGATGCTTCACGTTTCACGCCCAGTACGTTGGGACTCTGACCATGTAACCATCATGGACGACCCAACAATGGATCTCTTCTCAGAGATTGTACGTGCTGGTGCACTTGACCGTGTACACTATGGCCTCGACTATTTCGATGGTTCAATCAACCGCATAGGTGCTTACGTTACAGGTTCTCGTGCTGCACAGAAGTGTATGCTGCGTGCTCTGCTCGAACCAACAGCAAAGATTTCAAAGGACGAAATAGAAGGCAAGGGCTTCCAGGTGCTTGCTACGATAGAAGAAGGAAAGGCAATGCCTTGGCAGGCTGTCTATGACGAGTTCTGCGTACGCAACAACGTGCCTGTAGGTAATGAGTTCATCAAGGAAATAGAAGCTTACGAGTCGGCAGTAACAATCAAAAGATAAATCATTATGGCAACGAAAAGCAGTTTGAAGAGCACGATAGCTGTGTCTCTTACCAATTATCTCGATGCCGGCGCAATCGTTGCCGGTGCAAGTGGTCTTACACTTTGGCAGAACTACCTCGGTCTGTCTGAGGTTCACCTTGGTTGGCTTAACTTTATCAGCGCAAACTGTCTCGGTGCAGCACTCGGTGCTATCATCGGCGGTTTCCTTGCTGATAAGTATGGACGTAAGTTCATCTACACCTACAATCTTCTGGTGTATATGCTCGGAGTGCTTCTCATCATGTGCTCTGTTAATTTCCCAATGCTGCTTGCAGGTTTCCTCATCACAGGTATATCAGTAGGTGTCGGCGTTCCTGCTTCGTGGACTTACATTTCTGAAAGCTCGGAGATAAACAACCGCGGACGTAACATCTGCATCTCACAAATGTCGTGGGGCGTTGGTCCTATGATTATCTTGCTTCTCGGCATGCTCTTCGCTCCTGAAGGATACTTGTTTGAATGGGTTAAGAATATCGGCTATGCAATCGGTGGAGCAGGACTTGAAGATGTTGCTGTGAATGTGTTTAGTTCACGTCTCGTATTCTTCTCACTCTTTATCGTAGCATTCATCGCATGGAATCTCCAGCGCAAACTCGACGAGAGCAACGAGTGGAAGGTGAGCAAGGAGGCTGCTAAGGCAAGTGGTGAAGACACTGGTCTCATTCACGCATTCAAGGTGTTGTTCTCAAACAAGATTGCCATCAAGACCGTTTGTTTCCTTGCAGGTATCTATCTCACATGGAACCTCGTGGCATCTGTTATGGGCTTCTTCCAGCCACACATCTACGAGACAGCAGGTGGAGTAAGCAACGAACAGGCTAACTGGATGAATTTTATCCAGTGGGCAATCATCGTGGGCACTACGTTCGTCATTGCAAAGATAATCGACAAGACAAACCACAAACTCCTTTATATATTAGGACTTCTGTTTGCGTTGAGCGCATGGGCAATCATCGTTACAGTTGGAGTGAATGGCCCTGCAGGTCTTTGGTCGTTTGCAATCCTCTGGGGTATCGAAGGTGGTATCTCTGTTCAGATATTCTACGCCCTTTGGGGAACAGAACTCTTCCCTGCAAAGTTCCGTGCCGGAGCACAGGGTCTGATGTTCTTCATCGTGCGTGGTCTTTCTGCAGTATGGGGACTTGTATTCACTTACATCTACGGAGAAAACGGCGAAGGCTTCACTATTGCAGCATACTGCATGATAGTTCTCTTGCTCATTTCTCTCGTTGTCGGTGTGATTGGATGTCCGAAGACTCGTGGCAAGTCGCTCGACCAGATAACAAAAGAACGCTACGGAGAGAACTATTAAGAAATTGATAATTTACAATTGATAATTGATTGGAAAATGAAAAGTATATTAGATAATCGCCCTGAGTTAAAAGCTGTCATCGAACAAGTTGCAGAAGTCACTGGATACCTTTGGCAGAAAGGATGGGCAGAGAGAAACGGTGGAAACATCACGGTAAACATAACTGAGTTTGCAGACGACGAGATGAAGTCGCTCAAGGCAATAGCACCTGCAAAGCAAATCGGCAAGGTGCTTCCGATGCTGAAAGGCACTTACTTCTATGTGAAAGGCACAGGCAAACGCATGCGCGACCTTGCCCGCTGGCCTATGCAGAACGGTTCTGTCATCCGTGTATGCGACGACTGTGCAAGCTATGAAATAATTGCCGACGAGCCTGTAATGCCTACAAGCGAACTTCCTTCGCACCTCGCAATGCAGAACTATCTGCTTGAGACAGGCAGCACCTACAAGGCTACGCTCCACACACACCCAATCGAACTCGTGGCTATGAGCCATAATCCTAAGTTCCTTGAGCCTGGCGTGATGACCAAGACGCTTTGGAGTATGATACCAGAGACCCTTGCATTCGCACCACTCGGACTTGGTATTGTGCCTTACGAAATGCCAGGCAGCGTAGAACTTGCCGACGCAACACTCGAACAGATTAAGAAGTTCGACGTCGTTATGTGGGAGAAGCATGGTGTGTGTGCAGTAGGAACAGATATCATGGATGCCTTCGACCAGGTCGATGTGCTCAATAAGGCAGCTAATATCTATATGTGTGCAAAGAACATGGGCTTCGAACCAGAAGGAATGACCGACAAGGCTATAAAGGACATACAAGACGTGTTCCACCTGCCAACGAAGCGTATTTTATAAGTTTGAAATCAAGGAAGTAAAAGGGACAAAACCTGTATCTTACAGATGCTTTTAGTGCGACCCCGCTGGGGTCGATGATGGTAGGGTGCCACATATTCTGCAGGTCTTCGACCCACAGTTACTAAAAGTAAGACCTCTCCGAGGTCTAAAGCCTGAAATTGACACTCACGTCATCCTGTAATCGGCTCTGCCGCTTTTACAAAGCGCATCGCGCGACTAAAAGAACTTGTTTCAGGATCTCATTCGAGGCAAAACTAAAAACATAGGATTTTACCCCCCCATTGAACCTACCAATTTATGAAAAAAAGAATAACAGAATCCATTTTTGTCGCTCTCGGAGTGCTGTGCTTTTCGTCGTGCAATATCGACATCCCTAAGGAAAAGCACACTTCGAGCGAGACAGTCGTTGTGAAGAAACAGCGAATCATATACCCTGTGAAATATAGTGTAACTATTGTCGGACAGAACGACGTCGTTATCACACCACGCACTTCAGGCCAGCTTGAGCGCATCTGCATCACTCCTGGTCAAAAGGTTGGTCGCGGACAATTGCTGTTTGTAATCGACCAGAAACAGGCACAGATAAGCCTGAACAATGCCACGGCAAACCTTCAGGCAGCAAAGGCACAAATGAATTCCGCACAGTTGGAATACGAAAGCAATCGTGACCTTTGCGCGAAAGGCATCGTCAGCGACTACATGGTCAAGTCGGCACTCAACGCTCTCAATACTGCCAAGGCAACCGTTGCACAAGCCGAAGCTGCCGTCAACGCAGCTAAGATTGAAATGGGATATTGCTCGGTGACATCGCCTGTAAGTGGTATCATCGGCGACATTCCGTTCAAGGTCGGCACGCAGGTAAACGAGGCAACTGAGCTTACTACGGTCAGCGGCAACGACGACGTGACGGCTCGTTTCTCAATCGACGAGACCACTCTTGTTGAATTGGCAAGCGAGAAGAAAGACCTTTCGCTCAAGGAAAGTATTGCATTACTCCCTGCAGCAAGGCTCTTCCTGAAAGACGGAAGCGAGTATCCTTACAAGGGAAAGGTGAAAAGCATGTCGGGAGTCATGGACAATATGACGGGCTCCATATCAGTCGAAGCATCGTTCCCAAATCCGAAAGGAACGCTTCTTTCTGGTCAGCAAGGCACTGTCGAGTTCGACTTTGACGTGGAAAACATCATGACTATACCACAGGCGGCAATCGTGCGCATGCAAGACAAGACCATTGTATATAAGGTAGGTAAAGACAGTTGTGCGCATAGTGTGATTGTCACCACCACCGATATCGGCGATAAGAACAAGGTTGCCGTGACGAGTGGGCTGAAGGAAGGCGACAAGATTGTTGCCACCGGAGCGGCTAATATACAGGAGAATCAAAAGGTAATTTTCGGTAAAGACGAATAAACTGCGAAGGGCAAATCACATTGCTATAAGACACACTTGTCGCATATCATCGCCATACTTATTACAATGTTTTTTGCAAGTCATCGCATATACTCAGCAAAAAGTTGACACAACTTTTGGTCGAAAGTTGATACAACTTTTCACTGAAAGTTGATACAACTTTTTTTCGAGTCAAACGGACAACTTGCGAAAACACTATCGAAGAATGCCTTTCCGCATAGGCAAAAACATAATGTTTCACATGTATGATTTCACGCAGAGTGCAACTTGAAAGGCTCACGCCTTAATATCGTTTTTGTAA
>JAUNQM010000011.1 GCA_030536165.1 Prevotellaceae bacterium
GCACCATACTGAGGTTTGCTCCAGTCAGGTGATGGGTCGAACTTGAATCCCCATGTGGTTGAGTTGTCGGTTGTGTAGATGTAGTAGTATCCTACGTATTCGTCACCGACCTTCTGCATAGGGTCGTGTCCCCATCCGTTAGCGTCGCCGGCATAGTAGAGCACGTTATTGTTGTTGACGATATTGAGCGTGCCGTAGCCGTTGGCTTTCGGTGTGAAGATGAGTGTGTAGTTTGCATCTTCGTCGATTACCATGTTTGCGCCATTGTCGGCAGTCATTGCTGTTACGTCGCCACCCCATGAGAGAGTCCAGTCGTGGTTGGCACGAATCTTGAATTCACCAGCCTTGAGGTCGGCGGTGCATACCCATGCCTTCTTTTCAGCGTCCCAACTGAAATCAGTGTCGGTGTCCCAACTTCCGTTGACGGTACCGATGATGCTCATTGCCGTAATCTCCTGGACAGCGAATGTGTTGGTCTTTGTATCGACGTCGATGCGATAGAATCCAGCCTTGTTGTCAGGGAGAAGGATGTTTCCGCCGCCGAGAGCGATGGAGTTAGCTCCTTCGCCTGCGCCGTAGCAAGGGCTATCCCAGTCGTTGCTTGTAGGGAACTTGAATCCCCATGTAGATTCGTTATCTACTGCGTCAATCCAGTAGAAGCCAACGTAGGTGCTGCCCCACTTTGCGAGAGGGTCGAATGTCCATCCGTTAGCGTCGCCGGCATACCAAAGCATGTCGGTGTAAGGTGTTACTGAATAAGTCCAGTTGACCTTGTCGAGGGTGAAGCGGTAGGTGCCGGCATTAGCGACTACCATAGCGCCACCGTTTACGACGAAGTATCCGTTCATTGCCTCGTTGCCATCGACTTCGTTACCGAGAACCTTGTCCCAGTTAGAGCTCATGACTGCGCTTTCAGGTCCGAACTTGAAGTATTCGCTATCGCCAACTTCGAGCACGATAGAGTAGGTGCCATCACCGTTGTCGTCGAGTTTCTGCTGGTTTGATGGGCTGAGGTCCCAGCTGTTGTATCCACCTACATAGTAGAACGCAGTCTCCTTTGCTTCTTCTGGGAGAGGTTTTGGAGTGTAGTTGATTGTAACCTCGTTGCTTTCCATTTCAGCGTAGAGTGCAGTTCCATCGACAATGATGTCGCCATAGACCTTAATCTTGAGAGTCTTTTCAGCCTCAGACATGCTGTGGTAAGCATCGCGTACGGCATTGTTGAGGTCTTCCTTTGTAACTCTCAGTACATTGCCTATAGATGTGAATGGGATAGAGGCTGCGTCGTTGACAGAGATGCCAGTGAACTTGATTGTAGCATCTTCAGGCACGTCGGCACAGATGAACTCAATGAAGTTGATGTTGTCGGCAGCTTCTGTGTATTTAATATTATCAGTAAATGCATTTACCTGCCCTGCCACCTTGTTGATGGCATCGCCCTGAGCATTGCCCTGAGGGGTTGCCCAATCCTTGAAGTCTTCAGTACATGAAGCAAGAAGGAAGATGCATAGTGCGCAGTTTAACACACAAAGTACATAGTTATTTATTATCTTTTTCATAATTCTTGGTTGTTTAGTGGGTTTGGGGAGGAGCCCCTTCCATCTCCCCCCGTAGGGGGAGAGTAAAATTCCTCTACAGGCAAGTTCCCTCCCTTCGGGGGAGGGTTAGGGAGGGGCCTCCCGTTAACTATTTATTCGAGGCGACCTGTACCTGTTGTGAAGTTGAGGTAAACCTTCTGATTAGCATTAGCCTGAATTGAGTATTCAGCTCCCTTGTCAGATTGCCAGTTGTTGGCAATGTTCTCGTTTCTGTAGTAGATAGTAGTACCATCCTTCAGAGTGAGCTCAGTTCTCCACCAGTCGATGCTTGGCAACTGCAAAGCGATACGAACTTCGCCGCCAGCTACGAGGGCAGGTGATTCGAATTCTCCATTCTCATCGGCAGGGACTGTGAACTTCCATTCATCCAAGTAAGCCCAGTTGCCACCTTCGCATGCACCGAAGATATAGACGTTAGGCTTTTCGATGTAGAGGTTGTAAACTACTTCTCCCTTCGTGATTTCAGTCTTAACGAAGAGGGTGTACCAACCACCTACGCCAACCTTGAAGTTACCGTCGGAGCTGCTGCCCATTGTGAGGCCAGCGTCATCAACTACATTGACACCACTGTTGTATCCCTTTTCATTGCCCTTCCAAGCATTGTCCTTATTAATCTTGAATTCGGAGTCGGTTGGCAGATAGACCATCAGGTAGAACATACCAGCCTTGTCATATACAGGAGCAAACTGTACCCAAGTGCCCCATCCGTTACCTGCAGGGAAGCTACCTGTCATATACATAGTCTCAGGAAGTTCTGCGTTAGCATCTGGAACGTATGCCATGACTTGTGGAATCTTAACAGTGTTAGACTCAGCGCGACCTAATGTGTCAGTATTAGTAGCTGTGATGTTAGCCTTGAGCTTAACGAATACAGCGATAGGAGCAGAGAAATCTGGCTCGTCGCCTGCAAGGTCGAGGATAGCATTGTTCATCTCCTTTGCAGGGATGGCAATGTTGGTGTTAGTGAAAGTAGTTCCAAGTTCAGACCAGTTGGTCTCGTCAAGACTAACGAAAGCCTTGTATATAGTAGCGTATGGCACACCGCCGTAGTTAGGCTGAGAAGTAGTGAGGTTGATTGTAGAAGAGTTCTTGAGATCAACGACATTATTCTGTGCATACGTAGGTACATTCAACACGAAAGAACCATCGCCCTCATTGAGGGTAGGGTTGCTATCGTTGTCGTCAGAGCAAGCAGTCAGACACAACATGCTGACCAACCCGGCAATACATATATTAAATATCTTTTTCATATTAATTTTATTTTTATGGTTTCGCGGCTTCATATATTATATATGAGCACTAAAACCGTCATATTTATTAATAGCCTGCGTTCTGCTTGATAGCTGGATTGTTAGTTATTTCAGCAGACGGAATACCAAAGACATTGCGGGTTGCAGCAAACTGGTTGCCATTGGCAGCGCCGCCCATCCATTCCCATTTATATTCGCTCTGTCCGCCAAAGCTGTTGAAGCGGACGAGGTCCATACGGCGACGGCCTTCAAACCAGAATTCCTTTGCCCATTCGTCACGGAGTTCATCAAGAGAGTAAGAAGTCTTGATAGTAGAAGCATGAGCACGAGCACGGAGGACGTTGAGCATTGTACCTCCATCGACAGAAGTCACGCCGTTATTCATGCGTGCATCAGCCTCTGCATAGTTCAGGTAAGCCTCAGCTATACGGAGATAAGGCCAGTCGGTATCAACGTATCCGTTAGTGGTTGTTGTAGGAGCACCGTCAGAGCGTACATTTCTGAACTTTACGCAGCAATATCCTTCAGTCTGCTCGCCCTGAGTAGTGATGACACGCTTGTAAGTGTCCTCGCCACAAGTGTTGAGCAACAGAGCACGATCGTCGTTGGCATACGACACAGCACTATTGATAGAGTTGATTACTGGTTCAGAACTTGTTGCAGGACCAAAGAAGATGTCAACCAGCTTGCCACGTATTGTAGCACACTTGCCCCAGTTGTTGTCAGTTCCAGAAGGAACAACCGTACTCATGTTAGGGCTGTAGCAGCTGAGAATCAAAGCATGCATACCGCCATAGCTCTGAGTGGTTTCACCATTGTGAAGAATAGGGAAGAGGTCTTCATACTTTGCATCGGTCTTGTCGTTGTCGGCAAGGAACAGCATCTGATAAGGGCTATAATATTCGCCTGTTACAGGGTTTGTAGCGTCTGTTGTCATCAGCTTGTAATAGTTGCTGTTGATGACCTTCTGTGCATAATCCTTTGCAAGTTGCCACTGAGCCTGACCTGTATAAACTTCAGCATTCAGGTAGAGGCGTGAAAGCATCAACTTTGCAGCCATCTGATCTACACGGCCGTAAGTGTTTGTGCCTTCTGCCTTGAGTTCTGTTTCAAGCGCCTTGAGTTCCTTTTCGATGAAGTTGTAGAAGTCAACGCGAGTATAATACTCACCAGACTGACCCATAACAAATTCGTCAGAGAAAGGACCGTTTCCGAACAAGTCCATGATAGAATAATAGTTCATCACGCGGATGAAGCGAACCTCTGCACGGCGAGCTTTGGTTTCAGCAGTGCCATCGTCCTCTACATATGACAGATAGAGGTTGCAGAGTGTAATATTGAAGTATGCTCTGTAGAAGAAACCCTGTGAAACGGCATTGTCTGCGTTGTAAGTATTCTGTACGAGGTCTTCATATCCAGCATCGTTCTTATACCAGTACCAGTGTGACTCGTCGGTTGTGAGTTCGTTGAGGTTCCAGATCATACGAGTATATTGCGAACGTCCTTCGTCCATATTGATAAGGTCGCCATTGTCGCTCGGACCTTTCTGACCTGTCAATACAAACGTCGCATATATCTTATTGAACAGCGCGTCTGCGTCAAGTTCCGTTGTCTGCTGCGGGTTGATGTTTTCAACATCGTTGATACAGCTTGCAAAAGTAAATACTAATGCTGACAGTATAAAAAATATCTTTTTCATATTTTATGAGGTTTTTCGTTTTTCGATTTCTATAACCTTAAACCGTTTTTAGAAATTAAGACTTAAGCCAAGAATACATACGAATGGGCGTGGGTAGATGTTTCCGTCGTATCCGCCTGCAACTTCAGGGTCGATGCCTTCGTATTTAGTGATGGTGAAGACATTCTGCACGGTGCCATATACACGTCCGCTAAGTGGAGCTCCGAAGAGTTTCTCGAAAGAGTAGCCGAGAGTAATGTGGTCCATCTTGAGGAAAGATGCGTTGTGGATGAAGTAGTCGCTGAGCACATCGCTTGCGCCCTGTGCCTGCCAGTTCTTCTCGACACACATGTTGAGCAGGTTGTGGTATGCGCTTCCTGAATAGAAGTTTGCACTGCTCATGCTTGAGTTTCCTGCTTCGATAGCATTATATACATAGTTGTTGAGGTTAGCTCGCATCGCGAAGCTGAAGTCCCAGTTCTTGTAGAGTACTTTTGATGTGAGTCCCATCACTACGTCTGGGTCAGCCTTCTTGTAGTAGTAGCGGTCGTCACCGTTGATGATGCCGTCGCCGTTGCGGTCAACATAGAGTCCCTGGATAGGGAGTCCGTCCTTGTCATATACCTGCTGATATACGTAGTAGGCAGATGTTGCGTTGCCTACGTGGTAAGCCTTGATACCGTCAGTCGATGAGTCACCTACAGGTATGCCGCCGTACCATACGCGATAGCTTGGGTCGTCGGTAGCGATGAGCTTGTCAATCTCGTTCTTGTTCCAAGCAATGTTGTAGCCGACAGTCCAGTTCCAGTCCTTCGACTGAACGATGCGATAGTTCAACTGTGCTTCGAAACCGAGGTTGTGAAGTTCACCGATGTTCTGTGCGTTTGTGAGCACAGGGACAGTAACGCTGTTGATGAGGTCGGTAGTCTTACGATAGTAGAAGTCGAGGTTTGCTGTGAAGCGATTGTCGTTCACTCCGAAGTCGAGACCAGCATTCCAAGTGGTTGTCTTTTCCCATGTAAACTCTGTGTTGTATGCGTTCATACGGTAAGTAGTACCGTCAGAGCCTTCGATAGCTGGGTAGTATGCGCCAATCTGGTTAGGTGTGTAAGTAGGAATCCAGATGTAGTCGCCGATACCATCCTGTTGACCTGTCTTACCCCAACCGAGGCGAAGCTTGAAGTCTGAAACTGCTGTATCCTTCAGGAACTTCTCGTTGTTAATCTTCCATGCGAGAGCGAGTGAAGGGAATACGCCTGAACGCTTGTCCTTTGCAAAGCGTGAAGAAATATCGTTACGCAGAGTGAATGTCAGGAAGTAGCGCTCCATGTAGTTGTAGTTCAAACGACCGAACCAGCTTTCAAGTTTGTTTTCAGTCTTGTATTTTGTCTGTGTAGGGTCAGATGGATTATAGAGCTCTCCTGGATGTTCTTTGTTAGTCGCAGGATAGATACCTGTGTAGTAGTAGTCTGTCTCCTTGTGGTTCACCTGATACTCATGGCCTGCCATGATGTCGAAGTTGTGTGCATCATTGATGCTCTTGATATATTGAGCATAGAGGGTGAGTGAGAGGTTGCGTGTCTGCATGTCGTTCCAACCTGCATTGCCGTAGTAGTAAGAGTTCTTGTCGGCACAGCCGTAAATATCGCTTGCCTTGTTCGACTTACCGCTTGAGAAGTCCATGCTACCGTTTGCGTGGATGTGGAGGTCTTCAAAGCCGTGAATCTTATAGTCAGCCTCGATGTTTCCGATGAATGAGTTGCTCTTACCCTTGTTTGAATACTGATTGAGTGCAGCAACTGGGTTTCTTGGTGCAAGCGAGTTAGGACCTACGTTCCAGTCTGTGTCAGCGTGGTCAATGTCGCTCTTATACTGGTAGTATCCACCGAAGTATTTGTTGTAGATGTCCTTATCGGCAGTTACATCGCCATATACAGGCTTTGTAGGGTCCATAGAGATTGCATTGCCTATAGCACCACCCTCGTCAGCGTATGTCGAGCGAGCGTGCATATACTTCAAGTTGAGGTTCACGTTCAAGTGATCCTGCAAGAGTGTTGGGTTCAGGTTCAACGCACCAGTGAAACGACGATAGTTTGATGTCTTCAAGATACCGTTCTGGCTTGTGTAGCCTACGCTTGCACGGTAAGGAAGATTCTTGAAGCCACCTGCGACTGACACGTTGTGGTCTGTTGATACAGCCGTGCGGTAGATTTCATCCTGCCAGTCAGTGTTGGCAAAGAGATGTTGTCCGTCAGCTGTCCAGTAGCCGAGGTTCTTGTATTCAGAACTGTTCAGCCATTCCTCGTCGGTATAGCCCTTGCTCTGCTGGAAGGCCTTCTTTACATAAGCCTGATACTGCTCGCCATCCATCACGTCGATAGTCTTCTTCTTTGCGCTGATTGACACATTACCATTGTATGAGATGGTTGGCTTCTGGTTAGCACGGCCTTTCTTTGTAGTGATGATGATGACACCATTCGACGCGCGCGATCCATAGATAGCTGTTGCCGAAGCATCCTTCAACACTGTGAAGCTCTCAATGTCGGCTGGGTTAACCATCGACATTGCGTTAGGCAGACCTTCAACGCCGTATGCGTCCATAGCAAGTCCGTCGATAACGATAAGAGGGTCGTTGCTTGCGTTCAACGAACTACCACCACGGATGCGGATAGTTGCACTTGTGCCTGGCCTACCACCGTCGGTAGTGATGTTCACACCTGCAACGCGTCCCTGAAGGGCTTCTTGCATGTTAGTTACCAGACCCTTGTTCATCTCGTCAGGCTTAACTGCCGTTACAGAACCAGTGAGGTCGCTTTTCTTTACCGAACCGTAACCAATGACTACGGCTTCCTGAAGTAGAGTTGCATCGTCGGCAAGCGTGATGTTAAGCTGTGGAGCAGCCTTCACATTCTGCGTCTTATAGCCAACATAAGAAATCTGCAAGGTAGAACCGCTTGGCACCTTCAGAGTGAAGTTACCGTCGATGTCGGTGATTGTGCCAACATTAGCACCGCCGCCACGGACAGTTGCACCGATGATAGGTTCTCCCTTCGTGTCTTTTACATGACCACGGACACTAATGTCCTGTGCCATGACATTGACAGAGGCGAAGATCCCGATGAATAGTAACATCAAGAATCTCAAAACGTTTTTTTCTTTCATCTGTTTAATGTTTTAATAATATAAGTTGATAAAAATGTGATAAATATCAGTGTTCATAGGTTAGTGCTTCAAGGTTTCAGGGGCAAAGCACATGTCTTAACTCCAAAAATTATGTCATGTTTTATTTTAGGCGTAGCTTCAAGCATGCAAATATACGCAATTCATTTGAAACAAACAAATAACAAGCGATTTTTTTTTTCGTGATATTCAAATTGCCAATTGTCGGATGGTGGGTTGCAGGTTGTAGGTTCAAAGGAAAATTGTAAATGGTAAATGATTCAGTCCTTATTATATATACGCGTATGCGCGCGCGACCGTTTCCGATGCAAATATGAGCATTTTTGCAAAAAAAGTCCTGCTTTTTTCAAATTATTTTCTACGATAATAGATAATATGCAGAATATGAGTGATCTTTTTTGAAAAGAACAACCTGTTGGCATTTTGAATATCTAACTACGTCGCCCAAAACACCCACCATCGTCATCCTGAACTTGATTCTTCACTCATTAATTGTTTTTTAGAGGAGTTCAGGCGAGCAAAGCTCGGAACAGGATCTCCATCGTTGCGTACAATCCTCTTAGTAACGAAGGAGATTGACTATTGTCTTCCGTTGTCGCAACTCGGCATAGTGCAAATGTATTTGCCCTCTGCTCTCGCTGCTCCAACGGCTCCGTGTCAAGGCTCGTGCTAACGAGAGGAGAGCAACAAACTTGTTTGATTGCTATCGTTTATTTTCATCGCGATACTGCAAGGATACAACTTTTTTCTGTTCTCGCGTAAAATAATTGCAAGAATGTAGGACTTTTTCCGAGAAACGACTCATATTTGCACGCGCGCGCGTTATATAATAAGGTATATCGCGGCAACCAATTATCAATTGTCAATTATCAATTACTTCAGCCCTTCACACCTCAGGTGTTACGGCATAAACACCTCAGGTGTGACCACCCCTAACACCTTAGGTGTGACGCGTCGAACACCTAAGGTGTGAAGGGCTGGTTTTAGTGATAACGGGATTAAAAGCAACAGCCACTCCCCCTCCTCGTCCTCTTGAGCGCCCCAACCGTCATCTTGAACTTGGTTCAGGATCTCCATCGGGGCGTACATTGGCTGTCGCACGTAGTTATTTTGAGGTTTGGAGATGCACCATTTACATTTGGCGTAGGCTCACTGCGAATCCGCCACCAGAGGCACTGCGTATTTTCAATCGGCTCTTCGACGTTACCGTGCGGCGCTCTATCTTGTATGCCTGAGGATTCTTGTCCCATGACGCATCTTCGGCATCACGATAGATGACTGCCTCGTATTTCTTGCCTGGCGTGAGGAAGTCGAGAACGATGTCTGTGGTGTGTCCATTCTCGTCAACGCTGCTGCCTATGAACCAGTTGTCGGAGTTCTTGTCCTTGCGTGCGATGGTCACATAGTCGCCTGGCTCAGCCTCAAGATACACCGACTTTTGCCAATCTACGGGCACATCTTCGATAAACTTGAAGGCGTCGAGGAAGCGTTCATAGTTTTCAGGCAGGTCGGCTGCCATTTGCAGCGGTGAATAAAGTGTGACGTAGAGTGCCAACTGTCGCGCAAGAGTGCTGCGCACATGACTGTTGTTGTTTGGGTCAATCTTCGAGCAGTCCATCTCGAATATGCCTGGAGTGTAGTCCATAGGGCCGCCTATGAGACGGGTGAAAGGCAATATCGTTGTGTGGTCAACGGTGTTTCCACCGAATGCCTCATACTCCGTGCCGCGTGCGCTTTCGTTGCCAATCCAGTTAGGATATGTGCGGCAGATGCCTGTAGGACGTGTTGCCTCGTGCGCATTAACCATGATGTGATAGTCGGCAGCCTTCTGTATGCAGTAGAGGTAATGGCTGTTGAGCCACTGTGAATAGTGATGCTCGCCGCGCGGAACGATGTCGCCCACGTATCCGCTTTTGACTGCAGGATAGCCGTTATCAACCATGAACTGATAGGCGCGGTCGAGGTGACGCTCGTAGTTTCGCACAGACGATGAGGTCTCGTGGTGCATAATCATCTTCACGCCTTTCGATGCAGCGTATGCATGGATAGCTGCGACATCGAAGTCTGGGTATGGTGTGATGAAGTCGAACACGTAGTCTTTCTGGTGTCCGAACCAGTCTTCCCAACCTTGATTCCATCCCTCGACAAGGACTGCATCGAAGCCGTGGGCTGCTGCGAAGTCGATGTGCCGCTTCACGTTTTCAGTCGTGGCACAATGCCGACCTGAAGGTGTGGCGTTTGCATAATCGGAAATGCCGAGGTGTACGGAGTTCATGCCGTCGGTGTATGACCAATGTCCACCGCCTACAATCATCTTCCACCACACGCCGATGTACTTCGTAGGATGAATCCAGCTGGTATCTTCTATCTTGCAAGGCTCGTTGAGGTTGAGCGTCATGCGTGATGCGAGTATGTCTTTTCCGCTATGCCCGACGATGATTGTGCGCCACGGTGAGTTGCAGGCTGTCTGCATGTAACCTTTGTCGCCCATTGCGTCGGGGGTCAGATGAGAGACGAATGTCTGTCGTGCTTCGTCGTAGTTGAGGTGCATGGTGGCATAGTCGATGCACGCTGCTTCGTGAAGGTTGAGGTAGATGCCGTTGTCGGTCTTAAGCATGAGTGCGGTCTGCACGCATGTTGGACCTGCCGGCGTCTGCGATGCGTTGGAAGTGATGTCGTCTTTCATCTTAGCGCGTATCTCGCTGAGGCGTGTCTTCATGTAAGCGTATTCCTGAGTGTCGTAGTCGCCTGCTATCCACCATGCGGTGTGGTTGCCTGTCATAGCAAACTCTGTCTGCTCTTCTTTGATGGTAAAATATGTGAGATTCTTCTGGTCAGGGAACTCATAACGGAAGCCGAGACCGTCGTTGAACAGGCGGAAACGCACGTTCATTGTGCGGTCGTTCTTTGCCTGATGAAGGCTTACAAACAGTTCGTTGTAGTGGTTTCGTATCTCTGACTCCTCGCCCCATACAGGTCGCCAAGTCTCGTCGAATGTGGTCTGCTCCTCTTTCACGATGGTAAAGTCGGAGAAGAAGTCCATCTTTTGGTCGAGAGTTTCTGCGTCGGCGAAGTGCTTATAATCGAAGTCGGTGGCTTTCTCGGCATTCTCTTTCTTGAGGATATAACCCAAGTGGGAAGGTCGGATGATTGCCTCGCCTTCAAAAGTGAGGGCGTAGGTAGGGCAGCCTTGTGCGTCGGTTGTGACGGTTAGCACAAAGCGTCCGTCAGGTGAAGTAAGATTACCAGCCTTGCACAAACCACAAGTGCAAAGCAGGAGGATTGTTAGCCATAGATTTGAATGTTTCATAGATATTGGTTGGTTCAAGGTTTCAGGTTTCAAGTTTCAGGTCCTCGTCATTCTTTAATCAGCGCCACCGAGAATGCACCAAGGAAAAGCAACACACCGGCTATGGTCATCATTGCTCCTTGTGGTGCAAGGCCTCCAGCTGGTGTGAGCATTGAGAGAATGATGCCTCCAAGTACGGCGGCTACAATCTGCGGCACACAGATTGTGCCGTTGAAAAGTCCGAGATATGTGCCAATGTGACCTCCCTTCAACTGGTTTGTCAGCAGCGTGAATGGCAACGCAAGCATTGCTGCCCACGCACATCCAATAAGCAGGAAACTGATGAAGAGCATGTACTTATCGGCTATGAAGCTTATAGATATGAAGCCGATTGCTCCGATAATCAGACTTACTGCGTATGCCATCTTGTAGCTCTTGAAGCGTGGTATCACTATTGCCCATATCACACTTCCCACAGCCTGCACGGCAAAGAGGATTCCTACCCAGTCGCCTGCATCCTGGTATTGTGGAGAAGCTACGTCGAGCACAAGGTTCCCACCTTTCAGCAATGTCGGTGTGTCGAAAGAACTTTCTGCTATTGTGCCGTTGGTGTAAGTCCACATAAACATGAATGCTGCCCAGCAGAAGAACTGCACAAGACCAACAGTCCAAAAGGCTTTCGGTGCATGAATCAAGAGGTTCATCAGCGAAGGGCGATTAGCAGCGGCATCCTTTCCATTGGATTCCGATGGATGATACATTTCATATTGCTCTGGTGGGTATTCCTTCACCTTCATTGTAGTATAGATGACGCAAAGGATAAGTATTGCCGCACCGATATAGAATGAATAAATCACGCTGTCAGGCACGATACCTTCCGGCGCAATGTTGCTTATGCCTATGGCTGCGAAGATGAATGGGAAGAGATAACCTGCGAGCGAACCTGCGTTGCAAAGGAAACTCTGGATGGAATATGCCAGACCTTTCTGTTTCTCATTCACCATGTCGCCCACCATCATCTTGAATGGCTGCATCGACACGTTGATGCTGCAGTCGAGGAGCATAAGGGTGAACAGTCCGAACATCATCGCCGTTGCCACCGACATACCAAAGCTGCCTGCGTTTGGCAGAAGGCACATGACTGCCACGGCTACTACTGCTCCTATAAATAAATAAGGTATGCGGCGACCCCAGCGGCACCATGTCTGGTCGCTGAACTTACCGATGATAGGCTGAACAATAATGCCCATCAACGGTGGCAGAATCCAGAAGTAACTTAGGTCATGAGGGTCAGCGCCGAGCGTTGAGAATATTCTACTGATGTTGGCACTCTGCAAGGCGTAGGCAATCTGTACGCCAAAGAAACCAAAACTTATGTTCCATAATTGCCAGAACGATTTGTCTGGGATTTGATTTTGTGAGTTCATATTTTTGCGGTTATACGGTTTTTCAATGTTTCGAGAACAGGGCACATGTTTTTACTCTTATTCCAATACGTATATCTGTCGTGGAGCGAACTGGAGTGAGTCTTTTATCACGATATTCTTATCGCTGATTACGTCGTGCATCTCTGGTCGAATCACTTCCTTATATGTATCCATTGCCAAGTTTGCTGGTTTCGATGTTCCATTCAGCATCACAGTCACCATACGGCCTTTGTATTGCCGTGCATACACATACACACCATCACGAATAGCATATTGCTTCGTGGTGCCGTAAGCAATGACATTATTCCCCTTGCGCCAGTTGAGAAGTTTCTTTGTGAAATTGAAGTATTCATTCTGTACATCTGTTCTTCCTTCGGCGGTAAATGCTGACGTAGGCACAATCTTTCGCATACCTCCGTCGCCCATACCCTTATTAGCAACCATGCCTAACTCGTCGCCATAGTATAGTTGTGGGATTCCGCGAAGCGTGAGGAGCAATGTCAACGCCTGACGATAGCGTGTGATATTCTGCGCTTTCTGCTCGTCTGGCTGGAAACGATTCGTGTCGTGGTTGGCAAGGAAGGTAAGCAGATGGCTGCAGTCGGCATAGATGAAGTCTTGCGAAAGGTATTCATACAATCGTGCGAAACCATAATCCCACGAATCAGTCTCTTCATCCACTACCTTATTGAGCAATGCCATAAGCGGGAAGTCCATTACCGTTGGCAGATATGAGTTAGCAGGACTCAATACAGAACCTTTCTGCCAATAAGACACAGCCACATTATTGTTTACCCACGTCTCGCCAACAATATTAAATCCAGGATATTCCTCGTCCATCTCCTTGCACCAGTGTGCCATGAAGTCAAAGTCGTTGTAAGGGTAAGTGTCCTGTCTCACGCCGTCGATATGTGCATATTCCACCCACCACTTGCTTGCCTGAATAAGGTAGTCGGCGAAATATTTGTTCGACTCGTTCACGTCAGGCATCGCCTCGGTGAACCATCCGTTGATGGTCAGGTCTTTGTCTATGTCCGAAACATACGGGTCAGTCACAGAACCAGTCTTGTAGATTGACTGGCGGAAGTGGCTATTATAGTGGAACCAAGTGCTGTCTGGGCGGTCGTAGAAAAGGAAGTTTCCGCTGCCGCAATGGTTGAACACGATATCCTGAATAACCTTTATGCCACGACGATGACATTCATCAATCCATCGGCAATAGTCTTCGTTCGACCCGAAACGTGGGTCTGTCTGATAATAATCTGTTATAGCATAACCGTGATAACTCTCACGAGGCATGTCGTTGACAAGCATCGGCGTTGGCCATATTGCCGTGATGCCAAGTTCTTCAAGATAGTCGAGGTGGTCAATCATACCCTGAATGTCACCACCACGACGACCGAAATCCTCTTCGTTCCACTTGTCTTCCTTCATGCCGCGGAACATCTTTTGTTTCTGTGCGTCGCTATATCCTTTTGCAAAACGGTCGGGCATCAACAGATACACCACATCGCTTGCATCCCAACTGCCTCGGTAGTAACCAGAGCGAGCCTTCAGTTCGTAGGCAAACTTGCGTGCCTTCGCCTTCTTCCCTTTGCCCGATAGCTGGATGGTAAACTTCTGCGGAGCGGCATCTTTTGTGTCTATATATATAATAAGGTAATTGGGGTTGCAAAAACTCTTTACTTCGGTAATCGTTAGCCCCTGTGCACCTATGAGTTCCACATCGGAATTGCCGACGTTCGTCTCATGAATCATAACTTGCAGCATGGGGTTCTTCATACCGGCATACCAATGCAAAGGATGCACTTCGGCCTTGCAACATAAACTCACGGTAGCCAATACCACCAAAAGGGAATAAATACGTCTTAGGTTCATTATATAATGTCTTAGTTAGTAGAGTAATAAGCAAAAATACATTTTTTGCGAAACATAATCCATCTTTTCATGTCTTTTTTAATCTTTTTTAACTTGTCCAACACCCTCATCTTCTCTGGGACAAAACAAACACACCTTATTTATATAACGCGTGCGCGTGCGCACGCGTGCGATGAGCACAAAAGTTGAAATTGTCCTGCTTTTTGCGAGAAATTTTTAATAGTTGCTATAGTTTTTATAGATAATAGTGTGCAGGTGCAGATGACGCTATTTTTAGCCCTTCATACCTTAGGTGTGACAATGCAAACACCTTAGGTGTTACTATACCTCACACCTTAGGTGTAACGCGCGAAACACCTCAGGTGTGAAGGGCTCGTTATTTGGATGCCACAATCCACTCCTTATTGTGTGCAGGCATGCAAATATGAGCACTTTTACGCAAAAAGTCCTATTTTTCTTGTGAATTTTGTTTTCTATAGGGATTTATAAAAGCAATATCAACTATAGATAACGACTGATGAGCCCTCAGCTTTTTTCGTTTAAGACGAATGATTTTCCTTGCGCAATGTGGCTCACAAGTACGCGTATGCCGTATTTTTTGTTTAAGAACTCGGCAAGATGTTGCGCACAATAGACGCTGCGATGCTGGCCGCCTGTGCAACCGAATGAGAACATAAGGTCGGAGAATCCGCGCTGCATGAAACGCTCAACGTGGTGCTCTGCCAACCGATATACGCTTTCGAGGAATGTGGTTATCTCGCCATCGTCCTCAAGAAACTTGATGACTGGCGCATCCAGACCCGTCAGTTGCTTGTATTCTTCGTAACGACCAGGGTTGTGAGTGCTTCTGCAATCGAAAACGTAACCGCCGCCATTGCCGCTTTCATCCTGAGGAATACCTTTCTTAAACGAAAAACTATTGACCCTCACAACAAGCGGCTTTGGGTTATTTGCCTTTGGCGCGACTTGATTATACTTCTCGTGAGAGTCTTTTTCCTTTTGCTCAAATTGATTTATAAGCGACGACAAAGTTGCTTTCAGTTCACGATAATCGTCGCAAACGCCTTCGCTCAACAATTCTGATAGGTTTGCGATGGCTGCCGGAATGCTGTCAATAAAGTGTTTCTTGCGCTCAAAATAGCCACGGAAACCGTATGCGCCGAGCACCTGAAGGGTGCGGAAGAAGACAAACTTGCGGAGGTTTGCAAGGAACATATCCTTTGGCTCGGCATCGGTGTATTGCTGAAGCGCGTCGTAGTATTCATTGACTAATGTCGTGCGAACCTCATGTGGATACTTGGCAGAAGCTTGCCACACGAATGACGCAACGTCGTAGTAGTAAGGTCCTTTGCGTCCACCTTGATAGTCGATGAAGTAAGGGCGTTCGTCCTTTATCATCACGTTGCGCGACTGGAAGTCACGATACATAAAAGTTGATGCCTTCGCCGCCGTCTGCATAGCTACCAATTGGTCGGCAAAACGCTCCATATCACGCTGCAGCCGCAGTTCGTGGAAATCTACACCTGTGGCTTTGAGGAAACAATACTTGAAATAATTCAGGTCGAACATTACATTGTCGCGGTCAAATTCAGGCTGCGGATAGCAGACCGAGAAGTCAAAACCATTACCGCCTTCAAACTGCAGACGTGGCAATAAGCGTATTGTGTCGATAAGGTGCGAGTAGTCGTCTGCCTTGATTTCATCGAACAAAGATGCATTGCCGAGGTCAGTCTGCAAATATCGCAAAGAGTCGTCGCTGACTGCGATAAGCGTCGGCACAGGCAACCCTTTCGATGTAAAATGGCGTGTGATGGCAATGAAAGCCTTGTTTTCTTCGACCGAAGTGCCCACAACACCTATTACCGTCTTGCCATCATCAGTGGTAAGACGGTAATATAGACGGTTGCTTCCAGCCCCAGGCAGGCGTTCTATGCTCTGAGGCGCAGCACCGAAGTGCGACTTATATAATAATGAAAGTTGCTGCAAGGTGTGGTAATTAGAATCCCTTAGTCATTTCAGCGACTTCGGCATTGATTCTCTCGGCAAACTCTTGGTAAGTCATTACCTTTTGTTCGCCACCACCTTGCTGACGCATAGCAACGGTACCGTTTGCAGCCTCCTGCTCACCAACGACAAGCATATAAGGTATGCGCTTCAGCTCGTTGTCGCGAATCTTGCGGCCAATCTTTTCGTTGCGGTCATCAACTTGTGCACGTACGCCTACTGTGTCGAAGTACTTGCAAAGCTTCTGTGCGTAGTCGTTGAACTTCTCTGATATTGGCAGAATCATAACCTGGTCAGGAGTGAGCCAGAGAGGGAAGTGACCTGCTGTATGCTCGATGAGCACAGCCGTGAATCTTTCCATACTTCCGAATGGTGCACGGTGAATCATGACTGGAGTATGCTTCTGATTGTCTTCGCCTGTGTATTCAAGTTCGAAGCGCTGTGGCAGGTTGTAGTCAACCTGAATAGTTCCCAACTGCCAGCGACGGCCAAGCGCATCCTTTACCATGAAGTCGAGCTTAGGACCATAGAACGCAGCCTCGCCGAGTTCAACCTTTGCAGGAAGTCCCTTTTCTTCGCATGCTTCAACAATAGCACGCTCAGCCTGCTCCCAAACTTCGTCGCTTCCGATGTATTTCTCTTTGTCGTTAGGGTCGCGGAGTGAAATCTGTGCCTCAAACTCAAAGCCGAATGTACCGAACACCACGCGAATGATGTCCATTACATTAAGGAATTCCTGCTTAACCTGGTCTGGACGGCAGAAGATGTGAGCATCGTCCTGAGTGAAGCAACGTACTCGAGTGAATCCGTGAAGTTCGCCACTCTGTTCGTAGCGATATACGGTTCCAAACTCTGCAATACGCAATGGAAGGTCTTTATATGAACGTGGTTTCCATGCAAATATCTCGCAGTGGTGAGGGCAGTTCATTGGCTTCAGCATGTATTCTTCATCCTCTTCAGGAGTATGAATAGGCTGGAAAGAGTCTTTGCCATAGTGAGCATAGTGACCTGAAGTGACGTAGAGATCCTTGCTACCAATATTTGGAGTGATTACTTCCTGATAACCATAGCGGCGCTGAATCTTGCGCAGAGCATCCTGCAGACGAAGGCGAAGTTCTGTTCCCTTTGGAAGCCACATAGGAAGTCCCTTACCTACACGGTCAGAGAACATAAAGAGTTCCATTTCCTTACCAATCTTTCTGTGGTCGCGCTTCTTTGCTTCTTCGATGAGAGCAAGATACTCGTCGAGCAGTTTCTTCTTAGGGAAAGAGATGCCGTAGATGCGGTTCAACTGGTCTTTCTCTGCATCGCCGCGCCAGAATGCACCTGCAACACTTGTCAGCTTAACAGCCTTGATAGGGGCTGTGTTCATGAGGTGCGGACCTTTACAAAGGTCGGTGAATGTACCTTGTGTATAGGTGGTGATGCTGCCGTCTTCGAGGTCTTCAGCAATGTGTTCGCACTTGTATTCCTGTCCGTCTGCCTTGAACTCAGCCAATGCGTCGGCCTTTGATATTTCCTTGCGCACAAGGTCTTCCTTTTGTGATGCCAGTTCAAGCATCTTCTTTTCAATTTTTGGGAAGTCTGCGTCGCTGATGTTAGCTCCGTCTTTGAGCTTTACGTCGTAGAAGAATCCGCTTTCAACAGCAGGACCAAAACCAAACTGAATGCCAGGGTAGAGTTCTTTCAAAGCCTGTGCAAGCAAGTGGGCTGATGTGTGCCAGAAGGCATGCTTGCCCTCAGCGTCGTCCCACTTATAGAGATTGATGGTTGAGTCTTCGTTGATAGGACGGTTCAACTCTGTTGTTTCACCGTTCACGCCACATGCAAGCACGTCGCGAGCTAATGCCGGTGAAATACTCTCTGCAATCTGCAGACCAGTCACGCCCTGTTCATACTCACGAACAGAACCATCAGGGAAAGTAATTTTAATCATAGTTTTTTTATTGTTTATTATCTTAATTTCTTTATTTATTATTTCTCCATGCAAAATTAGCAATTTTTCTTGACATTCAGCGTGCTTTTGCTGAAAAATAAATGTTTTCGGCTTTTTTTCTTTTATTTGCCTCCCACCACATTGCGAAGCCACTGCTCAACTTCGCCTGTCCATTCACGTTTATATGGGAAGAAATCAAGGTTACCATAGCCGTGTCCGCCTACTGGATAAATGTGCAATGACGCACTTACGCCTGCTTTTCTGAGGGCGTAGTAATACTCAATGCTGTTCTTCGGATCTACCACATTGTCGTCGGCCGAAAGGATTAGCAGCGCTGGCGGAGTGTTTTCGGTTACGTGCTTCTCGTTTGAGTATTCGTCAATCTGTGCTTGTGTAGGGTTGCTGCCAAAGAGATTTTCAAACGAACCCATGTGAGTGAACGTGCGGTCCATTGTGATTACGGGGTACATGAGTATCTGAAAGTCAGGGCGTGTCTCTGCCGATGTGTAGTGTGTGGCAAGCGTTGACGCAAGGTGTCCGCCTGCAGAGCATCCCATCACACCAACCTTTTCTATGCCCCATTCTGCAGCATGACTGCGGATAACCTTCATTGCCTGTTCAGCATCATGAAGCGGAACATTGGAGAAGCCAAACGGCATACGGTACTCCAACACGCAGTAAGTAATGCCGAGTGCATTGAACCAGCTTGACATCTGGCGACCTTCATGAGAGTCAGAGAGCATGGTATATCCGCCTCCAGGACATTCAAGTATGCAGAGTCCGTTAGGCTTCTGCGCCTTATACACTTCAAGTTTTGCCTCCATGTATCCCTCAGGGAGCATTTTCTTCTGGAACTCCGTTGGGCGAGCAACGTATTCTTTCTCAGGGTTTCCATTCTCCCAGAGTTTGATAATCTGTGGTCCGAAACCGAAAGGTGACTGAGCCATTGCGCTCAGCGAAACGATAAAAGATGTGATAATGATTGATAACTTTTTCATAGGTTTTATGGTTTATTTATTTCTGATACTTCTATGTTTTCTATGCAATATAGATACTATCTCCCCTTCGGTGCAGTAATCTATGCTGCAAAAGTAATAAATATTTGTCAAATACAAACATTTTTATCGTTAAACCTTTGAATATTATTTTCGTCAAAGATAGGGTAGAGAAAAAACTAAAATCAACACGTATTTATCAACACATTAAAAACAATCGACTTATGAAAAAGATTCTTATGGCAATCGTTGCCCTCGTGATGACTACAGCAGCATCAGCTCAGGGCTTTGGCGGACAGTTCAACCCAGAACAGATGGCACAGCTCCAGGCTAAGCACATCTCGGAAGTATGCAAGACCGACACGGCACAGACACGCAAAATCACTGAATACTTGGTAAAGACTACCAAGGAAATGATGGAGAAGATGCAGAACAATCAGGGTGGCGGCTTCGACATGGAAGGCTTCAAGAAGCAGCGTGAAGAGCAGGAGAAGTTCTTCAAGGAGACACTCACCGAAGAGCAGTTCAAACTCTATGCTGACGACCAGAAGAAGATGATGGAACGCTTCATGAACCACGGCGGCGGATTCTAAGCCTCAAAATCAGAGCATTAGTTAGCCCGACATTCAACTGTAAAACTGTTGAATGTCGGGCTTTTTCGTGTCAAATGCTATGTGCAGAAACTTGATTTCTTGCAATATTTTACGTTTGGGATAAAAAAATCGGAAGAAATAGGACAAAAAAGAAATTTTGACTCATATTTGCATTGCCGTTGTCAATTGTGCATTGTCAATTGTG